>NZ_CP053711.1 GCF_013201075.1 Lichenicola cladoniae
GACAAAGTTCATTCCGGGCGCGTGCCGGTGCGTAGATCGCACGCTCCCCGACCTGAGCCATGCCGCAGCCGCGGAGAACAGCGAGAGAGGCGACGTTTCCCGGCTGGGCAGCAGCCTCGATCACATCGACGTCGAAGAGGCGGAAGGCAGACTTCACGGCGGCAGGCGCCGCTTCGCGCATGTAGCCGTGGCCCTGATGAATATCCCCCATCCAGTAGCCGAGCATGGCACGGTGGTCTTCGGCTCCGCTTCGAGTCACGGCGATCCAGCCAAGTAAAGCTGCGTCCAAGCGCCGCTCTACGACACAGGGAAGAGCTCTTCTCTCCGTGGCGGCGTGACGCATGCTGGTAATCCGCTCTATCGCCATGTCGATCGTAAAAGGCATCGGCCAG
Organism: Lichenicola cladoniae; assembly: GCF_013201075.1. Classification (NCBI taxonomy): domain Bacteria; kingdom Pseudomonadati; phylum Pseudomonadota; class Alphaproteobacteria; order Acetobacterales; family Acetobacteraceae; genus Lichenicola; species Lichenicola cladoniae. The sequence goes on from NZ_CP053711.1 coordinate 393, forward strand.
GACGCCACCCAACGACTGACCGAAGGGGTCATCATCTCGGAAATCTGCGCGGCGTCATCTAACCGGACGCACCGTAGCCGTAGGCGTGAGGTTTCGACTATGTCAAAAAGGTCAGGGTTTCTGTCCATATCGAGAGTGTGCTGCAGGTGTGTATAGGGAGCAAGGACCGCTTTAGGTTGAAAACCGTGGTAGCCATGGCGGCCTGCAGTTTTGGTGAACAGATTCGCCGCAGCACATCAGCATAGCGATCTGAGCGTTCGCTTGCTGCAGATCTTACCCGAAAGCTGAATGGCCGCTTCCGGCCGCAACTTGTCGGCTAATGGGCGGCACTCGTCTCAATCGAACTTTTGGTTCCATTACTACCGGACCCCCGTCAAGCCCGCAGAAAGGCCTACGACTTTGCCGCAGCAGTATGACCACCGGACGCTTACAAATCTTCTGCTTCGTTAACAAGGTTTTTAAAATATTTAACAGCATGTAATGTCATTAGTCTCGGTGTTGGTCCAACCAACTCATGTGGTACAATGTTGCCTAAATGTTCGATGGGTGGGTTGAGGGTAACTGGCTTCTTTTCATGTAAAACATGGAGTTTTTTCAAAACTACAACGTTTGGCGTGTAGATAGTATTTTTGTGGTTTTTTACAAAGTTTTCCAAGTTTGGTCGAGGCTCTGGAAGGGAAGAGTATTCATTGTATACCGATGTATTTACCCAAGCATGATCGCCGCTAAGGGTTATTTCTTCAACGTCATGAGTAGAAGTGTTTCGTGCGAACCTCAAGTACCTAAGATATTCATCACTAAACCTCTCTTTCAGGATTTTATAACGCCAATCATATTTCTTTTTAATAGAAGCATCGACCACCTGCTTTTCGAGCTTGTCATGGATCTTATAAACGGTATCAAGGAATTCAACCCATTTCCGTTTAATTGCACGCACCTCAGTGGTAACTAGAAGCTCCAAGTGAATGTCATTCAATATATTTAAATACGATTTAACGCTTTTTAGTGCTCTAGCGTCCATTGGTTTAGCCTTTTCAAGTTCTAGCTGATTGTACGGGACATAAGTCGTTTTACCTGTGTTGCTGACCACTGCGGCTTGCCGGCCGGAGTAAGTATGCCTCGAGCGTGCAACTCCAACGCTATGGCACGAAGGCTACTGGCGCCCTCGGCCTGCACTTAGCGGACCACAGCAAGCACGTCTTGCGCTCGATCTGCTACCTGGCGGCTACGGGCTAAGCGCGCCGCTGCCGCCATTACAGAGGTAGCCGGAAGAAGAGACGGATTGCCAAGACGGACGCCCCGCGCTTTGGCAACAGCTAAGGCCGCCCGCGTACGTTGGCTGATCAATCCGGCTTCCAGCTCAGCAACCGCCGCCATCTGCGTGATGAGAAATTTGCCAATCGGCCCGGCCGGCACTGTCGGAAGGTCACAGAATATGACACCGGCCTCGCCGCTGCCCTCCACCACGGACAATAGGAAGCGCGCGTTGCGCGCCAGCCGATCCAACTTGGCGATTACCAGCACGGCCCGGCGAGCCCGGCATGCCACGAGGGCAGCCGCAAGCTGCGGCCGGTCGGTGCGTTTGCCGCTCTCCCACTTCCTGGAATTCCACCACCAGCTCGCCGCCGGCCTGGGTGACGTGTGCGGCCACCGCCTGGCGCTGCGCCTCGAGGCCAAGGCCGGATCGCCCCTGGCTGTCGGTCGAGACGCGGAGATAGCTGACGAAACGAGCGTGGATGGGGGTCAAGCCCTGACTCTAGGAAGGCCTGTAACACTCTGTCAAACGGACATTTGACAGAGTGATACACTTCAGACGCCGCCAGCATCTAGTAATTGGACAACAAGTGTTTCGGTTTAAGCACCTAGCCTAGCAGATGTTCGATTGGCTTTATGTCTGTGGGACCGAAACCTCCCAAGGCAGCCATCCTACGAACCCCTTTTAGAGCCGACTCACGATCTCTGGCTGGCGGTGCCGGAACACGGGTTAACCCTTTTGCGTATTCCTCACATGCCAGTTGCAGCGTTCCTTGCCCCAGCGCAATTTCACCAGCCGAAAAGTCGGTCCAGTACGAAATTGGCTGCTTTTCCTGTGCTTTACGAACACCTTGTAATGCCCGGTCAAATAAGTTTTTGGCGTCGAAGGTGTCCGCTGCAGCCAAAGCGAGCGAGGCCGCGTTTACTGCACAGTAATAATCAGATGCGTTCGCGTCAGTTGCTCGCCTGTATGCAACTCGTGCGGCAGACAGATCCAGAGGGTCTCTACTATTTTCCCATATTTCTCTGAGAACTCGTCCCTCCAATCCAGCAATCTCGGGATTACTCGCCAGTGCTGCATCGAGTGCGACTAATTGCGTAATAGTTTGAAGCGCTTTATCGCGATTATGACAATGCAATAATCCTAAAGCTTTGCGATGAAGCAAATCAATATCATCAGGCGCGAGTTCAAGACCAAAATTGGTCTCCTCAATAGCTGCCTGAAAATGCTTTTCATCTAGCATAATTTTGCTAAGAACATCGTGAAGCTGAACATTCATAGGTCTAAAAGGTTGGCCAAATGTTGCATACATTCGTGCACGAGTAGCGTACACCTCGCCACTTCTTCCTGACTGGACTAATGCTTCTATCCTCGTTCTCCAAAGGATCATGTTTTCGGCAGTATGAGCACGTCGCGGCCGATGCGCTGCGACGGCGTCCATGTAGCGGTCGATCGGCGTTGCCCAAAGGTTCCGTTGCGGTGTTAGACCAGCTTGCTGCAGGAGGCGCTCACATACCTCGATGACGGCATCCTTAGAGTCACCCATGTAAACATTAAAGCTTGCAAGAGGGTTCGCAAGATCGCCCGCGGTCATCGAGTAGAGAATCGGGATTACCACACCCGTCAGATTATGTTGCCCGTTAATATTCTTTTTTTCCTGAGCAATCCCGGCTGCGAGGCCGCATTCGTATAGAATCCAAGGACGGTCTCGTGACTGGGGGCTGAGAACTGCAAGGATGTAATCTGTCTTTTGGATTTCGCGACGTAGGTGCTCGCGCCATTCTTCCCCGATTTGCATGCCGCCATCAGGCTGGCGATCACTTGAGTACCAGGGAGCGATCGCACCTTGCGATACTGTTGACAACAGAGCTTTCCACGCCTCTGCGAGTAGACGTTCATCATGCGCGTGACTGATTAGTACGGCGAGCGGCATGGAGGTGCTAATTAGTCCGTAGTTCACGTTGAATAAAACCAGCGGCTACCGTCAATCGCCGAAACTCGGCTGTGGCATCGTTGGGTTGTCGTGCCATCCCATCCCATACTATCAGCGCGAGCGGTCGTTGGTGTGCTTCAGGCCGCGCGTCCGAAATATGGAGTGCCTCAGAAATAATGCTGCGGTTAGCGGCAGCATAAGCGGCGGTATCGTCAATTGCTGAAATCGTTGACATTACGACCAAATCTCCTGCCATTTCAGCTGCGGTGATTACGCGATCGAATATGGTGCCCCAATCAGCATTCAGCTCAGGGTTACTAGGACGATCAATTACAGATGTATCGCGAAACCGCGCGGGCTTAAATGGCAGGATTATTCGACAACGCAAATTCAGATCGTTTGCGATATCCAGAGCAAGTAAGTCAGCCCCGCAGGCGGCCGAGCAGACAAGCATACTGGGCTGTTCTTCTTTAAAGAACTTTTCAAGCCTTCGGCGAACATTGATCACATTGGTCAAAGGAAAGCGACGGTCGGCTACTGCTAGACCTTCAGCGTCAATCCGTCTCCCGGCACAGGCAACAACATAAGTCATATCACGCGCTCATAGGCATGAACCGGGGCTGGAGAGCGATCGACATCATGCCTGCTCGACTGCCTTTTTAATAGCGTCGAAAGTAAACGACATTGCCCATGTAGCCTTATTATTTAGCAACTCAGGGGGACTTATGTTGCCTTTCTCGAGCTTGACACCAATGAGCTTCTTGCCGGCATCGACCGCCGTCTGTGTCTCCCATCTGATCCAATCATTCATCCCGGCTTCTTTTCCAACGATGCAAAGGAGATAACCTGCCGCTACAATCTTTGGCTTGATTTGGGTTTTGATATATTTGGCATCTTCACTGTTAATAGCGACCTTGAGAGATGCATCATACAACTCAAAATCAAACTCTTTGTTTGCGTTCCACGCAAGAAGTAGGTTCTTATAGTGCCGGTCGTTATCGTAATCAAAGCTTATGAAAACACGTTTTGCCATCTACCTAGCCCCCAATACTCTGACTGTTAGCGTCGTGAGCGGATTCTAATGCCTGACTCGATTTGCGTGCACATAGAACAATCAGTTTTCCACTGCAGTGACCGTATGCGAATGATTAAACGCCAGCAGTTGCACCACCACCTCGTCATCGGTCAAGTTCCCAGCCAAACCATAGGCTGAAGCTACTGCGGTGTCTAAGGCAGCGTGCAGCGCGTCCAACCAAGCACCTTCTGGCTTGCCCCTCTGATTATAGAGAGCAGTGAGCGTTCGCCCGCGCATCAATGCGGTCGCGGCTGAGTTTTTCGGCACCATCCGATCTTGATAGCCGGCTGTCACCTCCGGCACGTGTAGAATAAGCTCGGGTGGATTTAGCCATCGATCGCGCGCAACCACAAGCGCCTGTGCCGCCGTCGCAATCGCCTGTGAGTGCGGGTTCGCCGTGTCTGCTGTGGCAGGGCGATTGGGCGTCAATCCCTTCGGGAAGGGAAAGGTCTCGAATGTGGTTGAGGGCGTATATCGCGGACGATCCTCTAACGCCGTACCCAGCCGAAGCGCCCATAGCTCATGGAAACGGCTGTGTAAAATGCCGAACGTCGTATCATCATCCCGGGCAATGGCAATAAGTTGGCAATCAGGAAGTGCAGGAGAACGCATCCAGGCAAACAGCCGATGCTTGGCCACCCTGGGCGTCACGATGAAACGGTGTAGTCCGGTCAGTGCCTTGTTCATGCCTTGTCGCGCTTCGACGTGGCGCCACCATGCACGGGCATACGCCTCTCGCTTATTGGTGGCGCGCACTAGCCGGACATGCTGTGCTACATGCGCATAGGGTGCGACATAATAGGCGGCCTCAGCTTCCGTCATTGTCCATCCGAAGTCGATGATCCAGGTGTCGGACGGCCGCCGTGTTACGTCCATGCCGTTAGCCCACGGACGCAAAACGTCGGCATTCGGGCGCCCGTTCGGGTTAGTTGGAAGCAGCAGCCATTGCCGAGCCAATTCACCAGGCACGTCGAACGCACCGCCCTTTGTATCGCCCATGAAGGCGACACCAGCATTTTCTAGCAGCCTACGCGCAGTCGTCAGGTTAGCAATTCCGGCTGTTAGGTCCGCATGGATCGCCGGCACGGCTAGCCCGTCCAACATCGGCATTGGCGCCCGATCGCGACCCCAGCACATCAGCGACACGCGAACCGCTGCCCCGTCCAGGGTCCAAGGCTCGTCCGCCCACGCGGTGGAGATCACGCCCGCCTGTGCCATCGGCTCCAACACTCGCCGGTTAGCACCACCCCGAATGCTGTTCGTCGTTACCAAGCCCGCGCCTATTAGGTTACCTGCGGCGATTGCCTACTGCGCTCGCGCAACCTAATAGCAAACTAAGTCGGCTTCGGCCGGGACCTGGCCGGCATAGGCTGCGAATAACCGATCGCAGTATGCGTCTCCCAGCACGGTCCGCAGCCGCTTGCCGCCAAGGAAGGGCGGGTTGCCCACGATCACGTCGGCCACGGGCCATGCCGTTCGGCTGCCGTCGTCGGCCAGCACCGCATCCTGGCACGTGATGGTATGCAAGGTTCGTAGCACCGGATCGGACGGCGCCGGAAAACCATGACGGCGTGCCCATTGGATGTGCCCGATCCAGACCGACACTCGCGCCAGCTCAGCCGCGTAGGGGTTTACCTCCAATCCCAGCACAGCCTCCGGCCCCACCTGCGGGAACTCCCGCTGGAAGCCGATCGCCTCGGCCTCCACCATCGCTTGATGCTCCAGGTCCTTCAACGCGAGCAGGGCGAGATATAGAAAGTTGCCGGAGCCGCACGCCGGGTCCAGCATGCGGAAGGCCCGCAGCCGATCCAGGAAGCTGCGGAACAGCGTTTCCGCCCGGCGGGGGGCCTCCCGCTTGGCCTTACTCCCCGCCTTGGCAGCCGTGCCTACCGCTAGCGCCGCAGCAATCTGTTCGCGCACCTCACCCCACTGGATCAATAACGGACGGCGAACAACTGGCTCGATCAGCCGTTCGATCATCTCGCGCGACGTGTAGTGCGCCCCGAGCTGGCTACGCTTGTCCGGGTCCAGGCCGCGCTCGAACAGTGTGCCAAGGATGGAGGGATCCACCTCCGCCCAATCTAGCGCAGATACCCGCTGCAATAATGCGATGTCTCCAGCTTCCAACGACAGGGCGGTAGCGTCATCGAAGAGGCCTCCGTTAAACCAGGCGACAGGGGTAAAATCCACTTCGCCACCCCGCTCCGCCATAGCCGCGAACAGCCGGCGCGCATAGCTTTCGAACTGCGCCGGCCGCTTGCGCGATGCGTCCAGCATCCGCTCGAACAGCCCAATTGGCAGCAAGCCCACATCGTCGGCAAACAGGCAGAACACCAGGCGGTTGACGAAGTGGGCAACCGCCTGCGGGGCGTTACCTCGTGTGCGCAGCTGCCTCGCCAGTTCGGCGAACTCTGCCGCAGCCAGGGCGGTTAGCGCCGCTCGCGTCTTTCCTGGCCGCAGCCGCTCAGGGTCAGAGAACACTGACTTAAGCACGCCCAACCGAACAGGATCGGCCATCTCCTCCAGCCGAATCTCATGCCGCTCGGACACGGCATTGGTCCAGTTTGTGCGGATCGTGATGCGTTCGATATCAGACGTGACCAGCAGGGGCGGATTTTCCAACGCGCCCGCGTACTGCAGAAGCTGGCGGTGGGCCGCGTCCAGGTCTTTATGCTTACCCTTGTACTCCCAGGCGAATTGCCCACGCCGCCATACGTCGGCCCAGCCCTCGCCACCACTAGCCTTGGTGGCACCCTTCTCGAAGGCGTAAGCGGCACCCGTCGGGTCAGAATTGGGAGTTGGCTCGTTGAGCAGCGCGCAGAGATCTAGAAAGTGCTCCTGAGCAGCAGCACGCTCATTTCGAGCATTAGCTCGCCACTTGGCGATGAAGGCGTTTGGAGTCACGAGAAGAAGGCTACCTCATATTTGGCAACCGAAACAAACACCCGCCTTGCAGACCGCACTGGAAGAATGATCACCATCGGACCTCTGTATCTTCTGGATCTGATAGCCCTAACTGACTTGCACGGTGCAAGTCGGACTGCTGAACACGTCACTCCTTTCCGACTGCCCGTTCGTCGTCAGCGAAGATAGCTGGACGACGGCGTGGGCGAAGACGGCGGCTCGCCTTATCCTCGATCTGTCTAGCCTGTTCTCTAACTTTCATGCCAAGCAAGGCCGTTGGGCGTACAGCATCAGGTAAGCCCCAGTAGTCAAAGTTTCCGGTATAAATTGCCATGAGACGGCGAAGTTCGGTCCGTAGCAGCTCGACGCCCTCGTGAGCTGTCTCGCCCTGGTTGGGCGGATACTCGCCGGTCAAGGCGGCTTCGTTCATAACCCTTGCGAGCTGGTTCAAGTTATTGCCTATCCTACGAACTTCCATGCCTATCTCGCGCAACTCGGCGGTCTCGGTGTCACTCCATTGCGGACGCCGTCCAAGGTGAACGATCGCCAAGCTCCGCAACCAGTTGGCAGGGGTTGTCCGGCGAGCCTGCGCTGCGCGAAGCAAGGCAACGCGCTCCGGTTCTTTCAGGCGAACAGCGATCTGCCGGCCGGTTGCACCGAGCGGTAGGGAGGGCTCTGCACCGTCCACCGCCTGGATGATCAACCGGCGAAGCGCAGCCGAAGCACCGCCGTCCGTTCCACGAGCCCAAACCTTGAACCTATCCGCAAGCCCGGCTTCAACGTAGGCACCAACCATCTTCTGGCCTGGAAGAGCCGGCATCCTACCCCCCTGTTTAAAACCTGCTACCAACAAACATATCCCGCCCTAGTCCCATCATCCATAAGTTTTCGCTGTTGAAACTTGCTTGGGCAGGAGGAAAAGAAAGAACAGGAGGAAGGGCAGACTTGCACGGTGCAAGTCCAAGGACGCCAATCGGGGACCGCCAGACCATCATCCAGGGCGACGGCAGACTTGCACCATGCAAGTCCGAGGACGCCAAGCAGCGACCGCTAGGCGATTAAGCCCGCCGCCATCTAGGCCATGATGCTCTACCACAATACGAGTGATCGTCGGCCGGCTCACCGTCCAAAGTCTGGCTACGTCGGCTGCTGTTAATGAACAGACTACGATTCCACACGCGGCCGGAATGTCACGTCAAACCCCATTGCCCTGGCTACCTTCACCACGGTTGCAAAGGCGGGGTTCCCATCTGGCGAAAGCGCCTTGTAAATGCCCTCACGGGTTAGTCCTGTGTCACGAGCAAGCTGGGTCACGTTACGCGCTCGCGCCACAGTGCCAAGAGCAACCGCCATTGCCGCCGGATCGCCATCCTCGGCGCTGGCTGCCAAGTAGGCAGTAATGTCCTCATCCGTTTTAAGGTAGTCGGCCGCGTCATAGCGGCTGAACGTCTCTGCCATCCTGCTCACTCCCACTTCGCCGCAACGATCTTCGCTTTCGTGATGTCAGCCGTTTGGCTGGACTTGTCGCCACCCACCAGCAACACGATCAGCAACTCGCCTCGCTGCATGTAATAGACCCGGTATCCCGGCCCGAACGTCATCCGAAATTCCATCACGCCATCACCGACGCTCTTGTGTCGCCAGGATTACCCGCCGCGAGCCTGTCGATCCGAACCAGAATACGGGCTCGGGAGGCAACATCGCGTAGGCCATTTAGCCGGGTATCGAAGGTGCTGGACTTACGGATATCGGCCATGCGTGAACTATAGTTCACACTCACTAATTGTCAACTGTGGTTATCACAGCGGCTTTAAAACGGTCGTTTGTGAAACAGTCTGGATCGTCCGAGCACTTCCTAAACTCTGATGGTCCGTTAAAGGTCTCAAGACCATCATAGCCCTTGTTCCCTTTTCGTTCTTGCGCAACAAGAGCAACTGTCATGGGTCACAACACCTCACGCCAGAAGGCTGCCGCTTATGTTCGGGAACAGCTTCTCGCTGGATATTCGGATTGGAATCTAATCGCTGACTGCGACCGATGCTCGCGGCAGGGAGTAGTTTTAATCGCTGTCCTGGCTCGTCGCAGGCCAGACATAACGGTGTCCACGGCTCTTGCACGCCTGCGGTGCGCGATCTGCCTGAAAACGCCTAGCGGGGTCCGACTAGAGCGAAATGGTCGCATCGTCGCGCTTGCTGGCCCAGGAAGCTATTGATGCCTGATCCTTTGGTCGGCTTCTCAACTGATGAACTTCTGAAGCGTGCCATCGGGTCGGCCCGTTCGGTCTACATCCGGAAAGGCACTAAAGAACAACGGTGGATGGCGGTAAAGAACTGCCTCAACCTGACCGAACGGCAAGCCAAGCGACTTGTCGAGTGGAGCGGGCTCGATCCGAATGAGCTGGTGAATCGATAGCTCGATCAGTTCACCGTTTACCGAGTAACTGCATCGTCATGCGGGCGTTCGCCGCCAATGAACCCCATATCATCTGATGCTCCGCATGCGCTTGTCATAGATGACGATTTTTTCATTCGTATGGAGGTAATCAAGGTTCTTGAGGATGCCGGCTTCTGTGTTGTGGATGCAGAGCATGGCGATGCCGCCTTTGAACTCCTGAAGGCACGTCACCCTCAGGTCGTCCTGCTTTTCACTGATGTTGAAATGCCAGATCAGCTAGACGGCTTCGCTTTTGCTCACAAGGTTGCTTTGTCCTGGCCTCATATTTCGATCGTTGTCGCTTCAGGGCGTCGTTCTCCTGGACCTGGCTCTATGCCGGAAAAAGCTAGGTTTATCGCGAAGCCAGTTAATGCCGAGACGGTTTATGGCCACCTTCAGGAAATTTTACCAAACCAACAAAAAGCCAGAACGACTCAACAAAAAAGCTTTCGGCCTTTAACCGTAAAACAGCTCACCGCTGACCACCCTTGATTTGCTCGTTCCAATCTTCTGATTCTGGCAGCAATCGATCGAACGCCACTCCGCAACAGCCCGCCAGCTCCTCCAATCTAGTGGCAAGCAACTCACCACCTATGCCTCGATCCGTTGCTGCTACGAGCTTCGCGTGCTGAGGCAGGGATCCACGTAACGCACCCTCGGTTGATGGTCCAAATCCTCCACCCGTGGACGCATAGAGGGTGCCGTCTGGCCAATTCTCGATGCTGGCAAGACTCATGGCGTCGATCGCGCTTTCGGTCACCACTAACCTGTTCGCAACAGGTGGGTGCCCTAACCAGAACAGCGTCTTAGTTCCGCCTTTAGAAAATCCTTTGTAGCTGGGGCCGCGCATCTCCCAACCGGTGATCTGTCCAGAAACGCCTTGATGCTGCGCCCACAGCGTTCCGCAGATGCCCTCCCGCAAAGCACCAACCTGCAAAGCACGTTCGATAGTCGCGGACGGCAAGCCGCGTTGTTCGGTCAGGTAAGCCCACGCCTGCGAACCCTGCCGGAGCTGCCGCGCCTGGTGCCAGAGCTTATCACCCTCGATAGGCACCACGTCTGCACCTTGGCGCAACGGCACCAACTTAGGCGCGATACCGGCAAGCGGTCGAAGGTTCTTCCGGGCATGACCCAAAGTGCCGCCCCATACATGCTGGGCAAGAGCGATGACGTCGCCGCGCTTATCATCCAGTGGGTCAAACCAGCCCTTGCCCTCGTGCGTGACAATGACGATGCGGCCCGCGCCCTGGCGATATTTGACGGCCCTTCGACTGCTCTCCTTGCCATCCATCTCCCAACCGCCGCGCTCGAGAACGGTTCGGCAATCGACACGCTGCCGCAGCTCAGCCAGCTCGTCCTGATCTGTAGTCACAGACGCCTCCAGCTCAGGATGGAACGATCCTCGAAATGCCCCGGATCAAGCCATAATACCGTCGTGGCATAGACCGTCAGCAGGACGGCGCAGACGAACGAAATCAACCCCGCCTCGCCGGCATCGCGCCAGTCATGGCGCAAGGCAAACATAAGGGCAGCGCCAAGTCCGCCGATCATGAGCAAGAGGAGCGGAAACATGACGAAGGGACGGAGTAGCCGCAGCACCACAACCGCCATCGCCCGAACGGCTTCAATCAAGAAGAGCGCGAGGTCGTAGAAACGCCGTTGCCCGACCAAGGCTAATCCCCGATCGGGCAAGAGGGAGAAGGGAAAGGCTGATCCCTGTCGCATCACCCTCTCCCTGACTTTCAGTCAACGTCCACGGTGCGAAGCTCTGCGAAGGCCGCTGTGATTTCCTCGCCGTCCACGTCCAACAGCGCCATACCCTTGGTGCCGGTGCGCCTCCCCGTGATCAGCACGCCGCGCCGTCCATCTGTCAGCTCCATCACGAACACCGGCAGTCCTGTAGAAGGTGCCGGCTGCTCTGGCGCTGTCGGCCCCTTGTTTAGTGAACGTGAAGCCGGAGCAGTGGACAGAGCAGGCGATGCCGGCGCCACATCCTCACGCCGCCCTCGCACCGCGGGCTCGCCGTTTAGCGTCGGCTGCTCCGGAGAGGTAGCCGGAAAACGCAGCTCCGGCCCCTTGGGCTCCTGCGCCTCGCCCGCCTGGTCCTCCTTGGTTCGGAACCCGCCAGTCGCCGCTTTGCCTGTGATCCCCTCGATGATGCGGCGAGCCTCGGTGATGGTGATGTATGTCCCCTGGTCCGGCAGCGCCGCCTCTACCTCGGCCGGCTGCTTCTCCCAAACACGCGACAGGTCATAAAGCGCGCGCATGTCAGCCGTATCCAGGCGCGACAGGAGGCATGTAGGAAGCTTCTCGGCCGACCGGAACGCGGCGACCTGATATTCTTTGATGTTGCACACGACTGCGATCTGCTTGACCGTCATCTTGTCAGCGAACAACCGATTTACCGCAGCTGCCAAGTCGCTGTTTGCCAAGCCGGCGCGGGCCTGGTTCTCGATCACCTGGACAGCAAGTGTAGCTTGGTCCTTCGGCACCAGTACCGCAGGAATGGTCCTCTTGCCGGCCAGTCGCGATCCCCGCAGGCGCCGCGCGCCATAAATGAGGACGTAGCCGCCACCGTCACGCTTACGAACACCGACAGGCGACAGCACCCCGACAAGCCGGATCGTCTCGGCCATCTGCTCAAGCTCGACTTCGCTGAATACGCTCCGGGGCTGGTCCGGATCTTCCGCAATCTGATCTAGCGGCAGATGTAGCGGCTCGCCGCCCTGCGTCGTGCCAGCCGCCTGGCGCAGGCCCGACAGAACGCCCGTGCCAAAGCTCGGCTTGACGGCTGGTGTTTTACCCATGGGACAGCTCCATCATCTTTTCGACCTTGGCGAACACACCACGGATTTCCTCGCCGGCATCGCGGGCGGACGGCCCCTTCATCTGCCAGACCGGGATGCGCTCGCTGGCTGTCCTGGCGTAAACGTCACGCTTGCCAACAACTCCGGGGAACAGCAGCCCGCCGATTTCTTCGGCCAAGCCCTCGAATAACGCCCGCTCGCGTGGGCTTCTGCGGTCGAACTTAGAAGCCAGCAAACCAAGGAAGTTAGGCTCGTCCCGACCGTAGTGCTGTGAGACGCCCTTAATTGCCTGCAAAAGCCGCTGCACACCGGTAATCGAGTAGTCACCCAGCTCGATCGGGGCCAGAACTGCATCGGCGGAAAGCAGCGCGGCGAAGGTCCGCAAACCCAGCAACGGCGGCGTGTCGATGATGCAGAAATCATAGTCGTCTGCGTTGATCTTCATGCTCTCGCGGAAAGTCCCGATAGCGGACTCTTCGGCGCGCTCTGCGTCAAACAGCTCCGGCGTAGCACCGGCAACGGTGAACTGCCCCGTGCGCGGAACCTTCGTCGGCTCATTGAATAGGGAAACCGCATCGACACCCGAAAGATTGGCCTCAAGTGTGAAAGACAGGTTCGCCTGTTGGTCCAAGTCGAGAACCAGGGTCCGATAGCGTTCCGCAAAGAACCAGGCGCCATGAAGGGAAAGGGTCGTCTTGCCGACGCCGCCTTTCTCGTTGAGTATAACGAGGGTTTTCACGTCCGATCCTTTCGGCCTGATCGACCTGGCCTGCGGTCAAGTAAATCGGCCTCCGGCACGTCCAGCCCAACCAGCTTCAAGCCCTTCATCATCATGCCGCGCACTGTCGTTCGCTCCTGAGCCGCCCGAATTTTTAGGGCGTAGTGCAGGCTTTCGGACACAGGGAACGAGACGGTCACTGTGCGCTCCGCAGGTGACGTCCTGTCCTCGGTCGGGGGCACCGTGTCACGTGCTGACTGCCTCGGCATCGGATGGCTCTCCTAAGGAAACGATCCCTTGTCACACGACACTCCTTTCGAAACAACATAGTCTAGCAAGAATATAAAACAACGTTGCGTTTAAAGCAACGTGTTATTTTAACATTTGAATGTGCTGCTGTGGTGGACAACCCACCTCGAAACGCCAGTCCGGGAAGTCGGATAGCTGTCGCGTCACAATGTTGGCCCGCCGCGCGCTGTTCTTGACGTTGTAACCCACGCCCTGCCCTCTGCCATGCCCGATGGAACATAACAAGAACGGCCGGAATGATGTGATTGTTGCCTACGGGGTGGTCGAAGTGGGATGTGACCCTTGCCTACGCTCGACTTTGGCAGACAGATGCGACTGTTGCCTACAATCCGAGTCGCAGTGCGATGTGATCTTTGCCTACGCATCGGGTCGCTAGCCGTGAGATGCGACCGTTGCCTACGGTGAAGAAAGTGCTTGGGATGGAAAATGTTGCAGGAACAGGCAGTTCCGGAGTTATCCACGTGTCCGTTGCCTGCGCACTACAAGAATCAAGAAGAAAGCTTCTTTTATATTGGTGTACGTAGGCAACAGACACATCAAAACGTAGGCAACGGACACATCGACAGGGAGAGGGATTTCGATCCACAAAGTCTAGTGATAATGGTGGCTGCTGATGACGACGACGAGCCTTCGAGCACATGCTGACCTTTTCTCCCTTCATGAGCCGGTATCGGCCAAGGGGGCAAAAGAGGCTGTGGAAGAAGCGCGCCGCGTCGTGTGGACTTCAGAGTCCCAGAAAGCTACTGCCGTACAGAAGGCCCTGGGAGCAAGAAACGGCAGACGGGTAGCAGACTCTGCGTCGCAGGCGATCATCCGCGAACATGAACGCGCCTATGATCTCGGCTACACCTACAGTGCATGGTGCCTCGCAGGTCTGCCGCATCGAGACCACCCGGCAGGCGAGGATTGGCTGATCTCGACCGACTACGCCCAGCTTCTCGTTCGTCCTGGTGTTCGGATCCGTGATGATGGAACCCGCGAACCGCTCGCGGTGCCTTCAGGCACGATGGCGCGGCTGCTGTTGATCGATCTACAGTCGCGAGCGCTTGAGAGTGGATCCAGGGACATCGAGATCGGGCCAAATCCCAATGTTCTGATTGAGCACATGGGGTTGTCCCGGGGCGGTCCGGTAAGCCGCAAGCTCGCAGACCAACTCGAGCGGCTGTGCCGATGCACCCTGGATTTCAAGATTGGCGATGACCGGCGCGGCCTTATAGTGAACGAGCGCCTGGTCGAGGCATTCGAATACTCCGGTGAGGAAGACAAGCGGTCGAAGAGATTGGTCCCGATGGTCGAGCGCCTCCGGCTTTCGGAGGCATTCTTTAACGAACTCCAACGTCATCCGATCCCGATCGACCGCGCGGCCATCAAAGAGATCCAGTCGTCGCCGCGGGCAATCGACATCTATCTCTGGCTCGCCTTCCGCCTGCATGCCCTCGACGGTGAGGTCCACGTCTCCTGGTCAGCCTTGTGGCGGCAGTTTGGTCGGGAAAGGCTGCTACGGACTTTCCGGGCGGAGTTCCGGGAGCCGCTGTCACTGGCGTTGTCAGCCTACAAAGCCGCTCGGGTTGTGGTCGGGGAACGGGGACTTATCCTTCTACCGTCCCCACCGCCGGTCACCCGGGCAGCGTAGGCAAGGATCGCACGCCCCTTCCGTGGACCGTAGGAAAGGATCGCATCCCCTTCCCGCCTCCGTTCTCCTTGTCAGCAAGGGTTTCACAATTTGGACGCGCTTGATTTCTTCGCCAGATCTGAATGGCCCCTCGTGGCCGCAGACGCCCTGTTCCTTCTCAGACAGCCGCTCAAGGCGATGCTGGAGAGAGTGTCGCCCACAAGATAGATGCCTGGGGCCTCAAAGCCGAGTTCGAGACCCGCCTCTCCATCGCAGAGGCCCTGGTCCCGCCCGCTGCCAACGCCAAGGCAGTCGACAATGAGCCCAAGCTTGCATTCGACGCGATGCCTGACAGACCGAGGCCGCGACACGCTCCTACTCTAGGTGACTCTTACATGGCTGTGACAACGAATTTTGGCCCAGTTGTGCTGATGAATTCTGGCCCACCTCCCGGTGTTTGACGTGCTGGTCCTGGCCGCGGCCAGGACCAGCACGTCGGTCGTCTTCTTGGGTTCGCGGTGTCAGGGCTTGGGCGCTTTGCGCTGTGCCGTCGTACGGCGGAACCGATAGGAGTCTGTGCCGGTCGTGATGATGTGCGCGCGGTCAGTCAGGCGATCGATCAGCGCCTTGCACAGACGCGGGTTGGGGATGACCTGTGACCATTCGGAGAATGGCAGGTTGGTTGTGACGATCACCGCCGCCTTCTCCGCCCTGTCGGCGATGACCTGGAACATCAGCTCGCAAGCGGTTTCGGCGAGCGGCACGTAGCCCAGTTCGTCGATGCAGATCAGGTCCAGCCGCTCCCAACGACCCAGCGCGCGGCTGAGCTGGTTGGCGTGCGCCGCCTCGGCCAGCTCGTTGACCAATGCCGTTGCCGTGGTGAACCGGACCCGTCGCCGCTGCCGGCAGGCGGCCACGCACAAGCCCGTCGCCAGATGGGTCTTTCCCGTGCCGGCATCGCCGACCAGCAGGATCGGCTCTGCCCTGGTTATGTAGTCGCCTTCGGCCAATGTCCGCAGTTGAGTGGCGGCAACCCCGGAGCGGTCGAATTCGAACGCGTCGAGGGTTTTCATGCGCGGCAGTCTGGCCTCGTGCAGCAGCCGCGCAATCGCCCGGCTCTCGCGCTCCTCCATCTCGGCGGCCAGCAGCGCCTCGAGGTAGCCGATGTGGGAGTGTCCCTCGCGGGTGGCGGCGTCTGCCAGCCGCGCGAACTGGCCGCCGATCGTCGGCATGCGCAGCGCCTTGCAGTGCTGCCGGATGGCTTGGTCCTGGAGGTCGGCCATCATGCCGTGCCCGCGCAGGGCGCCGAGAGCAGCACGTCATACTCGGCCATCGTCGGCATCGGCCGGTCGTAACGGGCCAGTTCGCCAACATCGACCGCACAGGGTTGGCCTTTGCGCAGCGCTGCTTCTGTCAGCAGATAACGCACCGCCGCCACGTCACAGGCCCCAAGCGACACCGCCGCGGTGACCGCGACGCGCAGCTTGTCGTGGCCGAACTCCTGCCCCAGCGCCACGACCGCCACCATGGCGCGGGTGCCATTCTGTTTGCCGTGCCTGGCCAGCAGCCGCTCCCAGAGTTCGTCGTAGCAGGCGGGCCAGCGACCGGCCGCGCGCCATTGTGCCAGCGGCTTGGAGCCTGCAAAGGCGCCTGGCTTGTGGCTCAGCACGTCCAGGTAATGCTCAAGGTCCAGCACCTGCTGGCGACGGCTGTGGCAGCGCTCGTGCCGTGCAACCCGGCGGCCGGCGTGCCAGATTTCGACGTGCAGCGGATATACGCGTGCTTCCACCCGCGTGCCCGCGCGGAGCGGCACCGAGTAGGCGTTGGTCTTGACCATCACGCAGCCCTGCTTGTCGACCAGAGGTGTCGTCACGTCCGCTAGATCGAATCCTTCGGGCACACGCGCCAGAAGATGCGGGCGCTCCGCCGCCATGGCGATGCCGACAGGCTCCGTGCGGCCATCCAGGATCCGCGCCTCGTCGTGACGGCACCCGGTCAGCAACAGCGCATTCAGGGCGTCCAGGTCGGCAACATGGGGCACCGGGACAAGGTGGTTGCGGCGGAAGTAGCCGCCCTCTCCCTCGATGCCGCCTTTCTCATGACCCTCGCCGGGCGTGCAGAACTCCGCCTGGAAACGCCAATGCGAACGGAACGCCACGAACCGGACCGTCTCCTCCCGCCGGTAGCCCCGCAGGATTTTGCGCACCGCGCTGGCCAGATTGTCGTAACGCAGCAGCCGGAACACGCCGCCGAAATAATCGAACGCATGCTCGTGCGCTTCGAGAAACGCCTGTTGCGTCGCATGCAGATACGCCCGGTGGAACGCCGCCCCGCTAGCCATCGAGCGCATCGCGAACACCTGCACCCTGGTCCGCTCGTCGCCCAGATCGACCCAGGCCTCATACCAATCCACCTGGGCCTCGACGCCCACGGCGTAGCTCTGCGGCACGAACGTCTCGCGCCGGACCAGGCCCAGGGCCCGTTTGCGGGACCGAACATGGTTGCGCACGGTAGACTCCGCGACAGCCGCGTCCGGAAACTCGGTCAGGATCCGGCGGTAGATGCGCCGTGCCGTATGCCGCTGCTTGCGCGGCGCACGTCGATCCTCGTCCAGCACCTGATCGATGAACGCCATGACCAGGCCGAGTTTTGGCTGCGCTCGCGCCGGGTAGCGATGCGCCGGCGGCACCGCACCGACGATCGCCTGCCGCACCATCCGTCGATGAACCCCGAACTTGGCCGCCACACCGGCAATCGTGCCGACGCCAAATTCATGCTCCTGACGCAGCTGCTCGAACAATTCCACTCTGGCTTTCCAATCCACTCCGAGCCTCCTGGCAGAACCAGGATGACCGTAGGTTGAGGGACGGAAGGTGGGCCAAAATCCGTCAGCACTCTGGGCCAGAATTCGCTAGCAGAGCCATTACAACCCGAGTGTCGCCATCTTCCTGGCTTGGAAGGGTCTAGAAGACATCCTCAGTAAACTACCGAAGTCCAAGGACGAAATATCCACACCGCGCTCAATGGCGCTGGTAAACTTGGCTCAAGAAGCTGGTCTGACGGAAGAGGAAGTCAGCGCGCTAAGTGAGCTCCAAAAGATGATGTACAGTGCCACGCATGTGAAAGCGGACATCGTCAGCCGAGACGATGCGAAGCGCTTCACGTCAATTGCGAATAGGCTCAGGCGTCGATTGCTCGACGAAATCAGTAAGAAAGACTCGTAGCTTGCTTGCAAGCTGCGCAGCCAGCAAGCAGCCCGATCAGGTAGTCTCCCCTGCCCCGGCACCCACGAGTTCAAGGAATTCCCGTGGTCTGAGGATTCTGATCCCGCGCCATGGATCCATCACCAGCAGGTCGGCATCGCTGGAGACGATCACATCGGCACCGGCAGCGAGCGCAGCCTCCAGATAGATATCGTCTCCCGGGTCGCGGCACTCACAGACGGTCTCCTCTGGTATGACCACGAGCCCAGACATCAACAGCATGCCGAGGATCTCCGTGCGAACCTCCTCGGGAATGGAACGGGCGAACTTTTTCCGAGACAGGACTTCGGAGATTTCTTCGAACACCGGGAGAGACAAAACGAGTTCGTGGCTCAAGACTGTTACGAGAAGAGCCTGCCGGGGAATGCTGTCGACCTTGAGAGCTGCCCCGATAATGGTCGACGCGTCGATGACGACGTTCACATGCGGCGGGTGCCTCGTTCGGCCTTGTATGAGGCCATCTCGGCGTCAACGTCCTCGTCTGTCAGTCCGGCCGCCCGAGCTGAGGAGGAAGACTGCTCGATGAGCCTTGCCAGCCGATCCGCACGGTCGCGCCTCGAATGGCTAATGATCTGGTTGACCAGCGCGGCCACGCCAGCCGCACGCGCGGGGTTGGCGGCGAGGACTCTAGCGGTCTCTTGGGATACAGGTAGCTGAATGGTGGTGGTGAACTCTTTCACGTCGGCCTCCAGAGGACACTGTAGAGAGATGGTGTTCCTCAAACCACAAAGAAGTAGGCTGTCCTCTCCCGGCAACTTGCCATCAAGCTCGATTGCTGGCTGGCAAGCTGGCTTGCCGCACAGCCGCGCTCACCGCTTGATGAGAACGACGACGGTAAGCGCCATCACGAGGATAGTTAGGTATCCGAGCCGGGAGGGGATCATCTTTAAGACCAGGGCATCAGCTACGAGCGGCGATGTCACCGCGATGGGATCTGGAACGGGTGTGTCCGCCGGGAGATCGTCGACGGGTTCTTTATCGTGTTGCCCTAACCAGAAGGTACGCTCCTTCATTCGGAAAACTGAAACGTAACCAGTGCTAGGCCCGATCTGCCAACCATTCTCATTCAATGGCGGCAAAAAGACTGGCTCATCTTCAGGGCCGTGTGGTCGATCTCGGTCGGGTAAGAACGCCCACTCTAGTCGAAACCGAAGCTCCAAACGGTCAAGAAGTCCTGCCGCAGCGGATGCTGCAATCTCCGAGATCACAGATTCCGGGATATAGACAAAAACTGTTAAGACCCATGAGGAGTGTTCCGTCGCCACATTATGTTCATAGGCCACGAGCTGCGGAGCTTGGAGGCCCACTCGTCGTCTGCAATGCCGTCTTCTTTGATTGGGTAGAAGACGACATCTACCGCATCGGTCAGGGTTTCAGGCTCTCCGAGAATCCCGAACTCTGATCGATCTCCCTGTATCCGTCCGACACCCAAAAGCGCCGGTCCGCCGCCCTTCGGCCTGATGTCGCCGTCCAGGAAGCCAAGACTTGTGTAGTTCCGGCGGGGCGTTAGTTGCTCCAGAACGATGTTAATCGGACAACCTGGTAAGCCTGACGCAACTGCGCCCTCGGCGACGGCATAGACCTGACCATTGACCTCGATTTTGCCGTCCGGCCGTTTAACAATGCTCACGGCTGTCCCCCCTGCTGTTCAGATTGCTGGCTGGCCAGCTTGCTGCCAGGACGAATTCTATGTCGGGCAGACGTCTGCCCTCGGTCTGGCACGGAAGTGTCAGATCGACAGCCCGCAGCACGGTCGGCCAACTGAGCGGAAAGCTTGCCGGCAAGCTGGCTGTCTGGCAATCCACAGCCTCAGCGTTTAGTGAAAACGACGATAATCAGGGCCAGCATCAGGACGATCAGTAATCCAGCCGGGATGCGATCATCTTCAGGGCTGAGCCATCGCCTACGGGCGGCGACACGGCGAGCACGTTGGCTTGAACCGGTATCGGTGCCGGAAGGTCTTCATCAAACTCGCCGCCGTCGTCCTCTCCGTCCTTCTTCAGTGAGACGCGTCGCTCCCGAACCCAGAGAACGGAGATGTAACCAAGGTTTGGACCGGGCTGCCTGCCGTTCTTGTCGATTGGAGGCAGAAAGGCGGGCTCATCTTCAAACCCGTTAGGTCGCTCGCGGTCCGGCAAGAACGCGCGCTCGAGACGGATATCGAACACCATTCGTTCGACGAGCCCCGCCGCGGCAGATGCCGAGATCTCGAGCAGTAGTGGCTCAGGGACATGAATCGCGACCTCGAACTGACGGCCATCAGGGGGTCCTGGCTCCAGATCACGTTCAAGGGCCATGAAATACGCGTTGTTTTGGACCAATCGCTGTCGCTGAGGTCGTCTTCCCGGATTGGATAGAAGGTGATTTTTAGGGTGTCTGTTAGGGTCGCTAGCGCGCCCAGGACGCCGAGTTTCGTGCGGTAACCCTGGATCCGGCCTACGCCCCGAAGAGTCGGACCGCCTT
The DNA here is from genome assembly GCF_013201075.1 of Lichenicola cladoniae. Lineage (NCBI taxonomy): Bacteria > Pseudomonadati > Pseudomonadota > Alphaproteobacteria > Acetobacterales > Acetobacteraceae > Lichenicola > Lichenicola cladoniae. The sequence continues at coordinate 21,165 of NZ_CP053711.1, forward strand.
GCGGCCACATGTCACCTGTTTTATCGGCTCCATATGTCGCGAAGCTTCGGTGCAGCGAGATCTCATCCATGGCTATGGTCATCGACCAGCCAGGAAGGCCGAACAAAGCCGCACCCTCGGCGACGGCATAGACCTGGCCATCGACTTCAATCTTGCCGTCAGGCCGTTCAACAATGCTCACAGATGTCCCTCAGGCTATCCGGATTGCTGGCTGGGCAGCTTGCTGGAAAACTTCGTTGCCGGACGGCTTCGTTCAGAAGCCGCGTTCCTCGAGGTAGGCGAGGATCGCTTCGTCGACAAGGACCTGCTTTTCCAGGCGTAGCCGGAATGCTGCTTCCCGTAGGCGTTCATGCGTGGAGACAGGCAGCCGCACGGTGAGCGCGAGGCGCGGTTCCTCGACCGGCGGCGGGGCCTGAGCCGGAACGGGACGCCGAGGAACAGGCGCTGGTTCCACAGGCGGCGCGTCATCGGCAACGTGGGCAGCCGCCGGGGGAGGGGGCTCGGTAGCCGGGGCCGCCGAGCCTTTTGGGACGCCGAGTAGCTGGGCAGACAATGGGGCTGCGGGGACTTTAGCCACGGGTGCCTCCAGTCAGTCGGTCAATAAGGTAGGTCCAGAGAACCCGAACCTCGGCCGCACTTTTCGACGAAGGATCTAGTTCTCCGGCCGTCCTGCCGTCGGTCATCGACGTTGCGAAATCGACCCGGGACGCAAGCATCGAGGGAGCGACGGTTCCGTGCTGGGACAAAGCAATCGCAGCTTCTCCGGTGATCTTGGCGCGGGCAGTGACCTGGTTGATCACGAACACCATCGGCTTTCCGGATTGCCGGACCAGATCGACGGTGCTCCCGACTGCTCGGAGGTCGTTTGGAGATGGACGTACGGGAACGACGACGAGGTCAGCATGGGCGATGACGCTACTGATCGTCTCGGTGACGGCTGGCGGGGTGTCGATCAGAAGTAGTGCGAACCCGGCCTTCCGGCATGCCTTCACTGTCGCGCTCAGGCCCTTGGAGACATCCACGAACACCGGAGCTTCTGCGGCGCGGGCGTTAAACCAACCAGCGAGGCCGCCCTGAGGATCTACGTCCGCAATGGCGACGCGGCCGATTCCAGCTCGCTCGGCCTCCACGGCAAGGTGGGCTGTCAGGGTCGTTTTGCCGACACCGCCTTTTCGAGAAGCTAGTGCGATGACATGCATACTGGTCTCCCGGCCCGCCATCAGGCGGACTTTATGTGCATACGATCGTCAGGATGGATGGTCAACGGAACGGCCAAACGGTCCGCCTTCTGCCCTGCTTGCTGGCAAGCCAGACAGCCAGCAAGTCAAAGATGACCCGTCAGTGGCCCCTACTTGTCATGAGAACATATAAGACGTTGACCAGAAGAAATTCGGCGCCGTCACCTACAGGATCCCCTGCATGGGATGGGTCTCAAATGGGTCACCCATCTCGAGATACTCGTCCAGCACGGCATAGCTCTTGTGCCGGCCGTGCTGCTTGAGCCGGGTCGGATGCACGCCACGCTCCATGCCTTCGGTGAGGGCGCCGCGCTTCAGGCTGTGACCGCCGAGGACACCGGGACCAAAGCCGACCGCCTCGGAGCGCGCCTGAATGATCCGGGCCACCGTACGGGGATCAATGGCCTGGCTGCCCAGGATCTGGCTGCGGGCTGAGGTCTGGTCGTGACCGCCGCCGGCCGGCGGCTGCCACACCCTCCGGAACACCGCTCCCTCGCGGATCCCGGCTACCTCCAGCCAGCGATACAGCGCCTTCACCGGACAGAAGGCCATCGTGCCGGCAGGGATAGCGATGGTTACAATGGCGCCGGTCCGTGCCCCTTTGGAGCGTGGCAGGGTCAGCTGCAGGCCGCCGGCACGGGGCTCAAGGTGCTCGACGCGAATGGCGGCGAGCTCGGAGCGGCGCAGGGCGCCGGCGAAGCCGATCAGCAGCAGCGCCCGGTCGCGCAGCCCGACCAGGTCGTCGCCGATCGGCTCGAGGATGCGAGTAAGGACGGCGAGGGTAGCGGCGGCCTTCTTGCGGGGATGCTCGCCGGCGAGACCGGCAGCACGACGGATGCCGGCGATGGTCTCGGTGACCCGCGCGTGCTGGGTCGGCAGGGCGACACCGGCCAGGTGGTGCAGGTAGCGGATGGCGGCGCTGCGCAGCTGGATGGTGGTGACCGAGCAGCCGCGGCCGCGCTCGTACGCCAGGAAGGCGACGATGTCCTCCGGCTGCGCCGGCAGCGCCTTGAGGTAGTGGATGTCGCACCAGTCGCACCAGGCGCGGACGCCGGCGCGGTAGGCGCGCCGGGTGTTCTCGGCCTTGGCCTGGCGGGCGTAGGCGTCGGCGGCGCGGCGGGCGGTGGCGAGGGTGCCGTCATGCAGTGGCACCACCGCGTCGGCGGCGTCATCGAACCAGGCGCGGATCAGCGCCGGCGGGTGGTTGAGCGGTGCCGGCCGCAGCACGATCGTCGTCTCGAGGTCGGGGTCAGGCGCCTGCAGGAGCCAGGTTTCGCCGTCGTCGATCGGCTGGGTCAGGGTGCGGCTCCCGTGGCGCTGTTTCGGGCATTGATCGGCCGATCCTACTCGGTTCCGTATGCCCGACAAGCACACTTATCGGGCATAGGGAGATTGGGGTGTTGAAGGGTCGATGGGCGCCTAAGCTGTAAAATAGCATGCTATATCAGTAACTTAAGTTAGTCCTACAGGTCGTGACCTGCGACGTAAACCGGAAAAGCACCCTTAAGCTTGCGAACGGACGACTAAGGCAGGATGATCCGCGTCGTCACGCCGCTGCGTCGATGCGCCGGCTGCACGGGAGAGGGAGCTCAATGATCGCCAGCCCGCATTGGCTTTGGGTTGCCAGGACCTGCACCGGTTTCCCGCACAGGCTCGGCGGCGCGGACGGCGGCGCGCCAGGACGAAAATCATGTCGATGAGCCGGCCGCCATTGCCGCGGCAGCAGGCCGACGCCATCCGACATGCGGGCCAGCGCGCCTGTCGTGCCGGGCTGCCGGAGACGGTGAACCCGTATAACCAGTGCCTGGCTGCCAAAGCCTGGACGCTGTGGCGTAAGGGCTGGCACCTCGGCGCTGAGGAGCGTGTCGACGCGGCGATGGAGGTGATCGCGCTGTGTGACGACTGCGCAGCCGCGGTCGAAAGCGAAAGGGATCCGCTGGACCGTCCCGGCCTGCTCGGCATCATCAAGGGATGTTGGCCGGCACATGACCGCTCCTGGGCGATGACGAGGACGGCGATGTCGACGATATGCCGGATGACCTGGACGATGACATCGACCTGCTCCTGTCGCAGGAGCCCTGCGCCGGCTGTGGCGATCCACAACCCGGGCCACGCTGGCACGCGCTTGCCGTCCGCCGTGCTTTGATGCCAAGTCCGCTCGGGCCACCGCCTCCATCCCGCGGTCCGGTGCCGATCGCCACCATCCTGTCCACGCTTCCCGCGCTCGAGCGGGCCGGTATCATGGTTCAGGCGTCCCGACAGCCGGTATCAAGGTCACCGTTCGACGAGAGCCTGTTGGCAGCCGCGACCGGAGACCGGACCCAGGGTCAGCTGATCCTGCTGACTGGCCAGCCCGGCACCGGCCGCACCAGCCTGGCGCTGCAGATCGCCACCGTCGCCGCCGGCCGAAGCGGCCCAGTGGCCTGGTTTGCGCATGACAGGAACGCCGGGCAAGTCGCGACACACCTGCTGACGCAGGCGGGCCTGCTGACGAAACCTGCTGTGCCGCGGCGATCGCCAGTGACGCAGACAGTGGTGAACCGGCTCGCCGCACTGGCGCTGCATGTCGACGATCAGCCTGAGCTCGCGGTCGACGCCGTGCGACAACGCTGCGCAGAGCTGGCGGTCGGCATCGGACTGGCTCTGGTCGTCATCGACTATGTCCAGCTGATGAAACTCGATCGGCGCGCCCCGAGTTTCGAAGCGGCACTGCAGCTGGCGAAGCAGGATCTGCGCGCGATGTCGCGCGCCCTCGATGTGCCGGTGCTGATCATCGGCTCGCAGCGCCGCCAAAAGCCAGGGGAGACACGGTCCCCCCCTGGCCCTGATCTGCAGCGGCTGGATCCGCACTCGGTGTGTGATCGTGTGTTCGTGCTGCAGCGTAACGGCGAGGCAGCGCAGCTGCTCGTCGTCAGGCCGGCCGAGCCGGCGATTGCGATGCGTTTCGATCCGGTCGGCTTGCGCTTCGAGCCAGCAGCAGGGCGCGCCTCATGAGCAGCCGGGGTGATAGCTCCGACGTTGCCGCTGTCCCGGCATCGGCGAGCTCGGTGCTCTCTCCGGAGACGCAACGGGTCTATACCGGCGCCTGGCGGGACTTCTGTACCTGGCGCACTGGCATGGGGATGGGGTCGTCCCTGCCGGTGCCGGCGGAGCACATCGTCGGCTACATCGAGAGCCTGATGCCGGCCGCGAGCCCCAGCACCATCAAGCTGCGGCTGGCGTCGATCGCCTGGCACAGCAACCAGCCCGGCAGCGCCTCCTGCACCGCTCACGCCGCCGTCCGCGCGGCACTGCGTCGGTGCCAGCGTGCCGCAAGCGGTTCGGCCGAGCAGGCGGTCGTGATCCAGCTCGCGTGTTGTGGCGAGGACTTGGCCGGCCTGCGTGACCGGGCGGTGCTGCTGATGCACCAGATCGGCGGCCTAGCCCCTGCCGACAGCGCCGGGTTGGATCGGGAAGATTTCGAGTTCGGGAACACCGAACTCGTCGTGCGGGTCCGGCTACCCGATGCACCAGTCGAAGAGTCGGGTCAGCCCGTGCATCTGCCGCGCCGTCGCAACGACCCGCTCTGCCCGGCGGTGGCACTCGAGCGCTGGCTGCAGCGCTCGGGCATCCTGTATGGCGCGATCTTCCAGGGGGTCACCGTGCACGGAACCCTGGACCGTCGGCTGGGTGTCGTCGGTGTGCGCCGGATCCTGCAGCGGATCGCGACGCAGGCCGCTACGCAGGCCATGCCACCGGCACGATCCCTGGTGCCGGCAACTCCGACGCCGCGATCCAATCCGAAGGCCCGGTTGCCCGCTCCTGCCAGAAAGTTCAAGCGGCCAGCACCCGCAGGACCTGGACACCTGTCGCAGCCACCGCTTCGGTGAGGCGCGCCGTGGACAACAGCGAAACAGGGGCAGGCACGAACGCCGATGGCATCCTGGCGCCGGCGCACACCGACTGGCTGCGCCACGTCCTGACCGTGGCCGGTCCGATCGCCGACGTTGCTGAGTTCGAGTGCCGGGCGCGGGGCCCGTCGGCGGTGCCGTGGCATCTCGATCTCGATCACGAGGAGCTGCGCTTGCTGGCGCCGATGGCCGCGGCCGGGCCGGCGGCACGTGGACTGGCGCTGGCGCTGCGGGCGCAGGTGGAGGCCGATCATCAGCGCGTTCTGGCGGCTGCGGATCAACCCGGCGGGGGCTGCCCGCTCGACCTGCACCGGCTGGTGCCGATCCCGGTCCGCATCCTGCAGCTGGGTGACGACGCGCCAGCCAGCCGCCTGTGGCTGTGGACGCACTGGGGCACGCTGCGACCGCTGCGGCATGTGCGCAGGCTGGACCCGGTCGCAGATCGCTGGCGCAAGCGCACGGTCCGGGTGGAATGGGAGTTCTGGTCGGCCGACTGGACGCCGTGGCGGGCCATCGTGCAGCTGCGGCAGGACTGGCCCAACCTAAGGTTTGACGTTCGACCAGACTATGGCGATGCCTCTGATGGCTGAGGGTGAGGCCGACCTCCCGCCGGCACCCACCGACGTCATGAACGTCGACCCTGTTTGGGACAACTGGGAAACGCCGCCCCGTGTGCCGAGCATCCCGGAGCTGCATGTCGACGGCTTCGATGGACCGCTCGACCTGCTGCTGGACCTAGCCGAGCGACAACAGATCGATCTTGGCCGCCTGTCCGCGCTGGAACTGATCACCCAGTTCGTCGCCGCGATGCAGAGGTTGGCCGGGCGGGTGACGCTGGAACGGCGTGCGGACTGGCTGGTGCTGGCCGCCCGGCTGCTGCTGCTGCGATCGCGACTGATGTTCCCGGCCAGCCCGGCTGAGGCCGCCACCGCCGAGCAGGATGCCGCTGCGGAAGAGCTGCGGCTCGGCGAGATGCTCCGCATGCGGGCTGCAGCGACCTGGATGGAGGCACGGCCGCAGCTGGGACAGGAGGTGTTTGCCCGGCCGCGGCAGAAACAGGACGGCCGCACCGAAACCACCATGGCGCTGCTGGAGGCCTGCCTCGTGGTGCTGCGTGGACCGCGCAGCCGTCCTGAGACGGCGCCGCTCTACCGGCCGATGCCGATGCAGTTCTGGCGGGTGGACCAGGCGCTGGCGCGGATCCGCATGGTACTGGCGGCAAATCCGTCAGGCGGTGTGTTGGAAATCTTCCTGCCGGAGCCAGGGCTGGAGCCAGAAACGGGGCAGGGGGGCAACCGGACCAAGCAAGCGCGCGGGGCGCTGGCAGGAACCTTCGTGGCGTGCCTGGAGATGGCCAAGCAGGGCGAGATCGACGCCGATCAGGACAGCCTGTTCGACCCGATCCGGATCAGCCTGCCGCAGCCGGCGCTTCAGCTTGCCCAGGCGAGCTGACGCCGCAATGGATCAGCGAAGACAAACATCGATCCGTTACGCTCAAAGTTCGCGTCGGCGCATCGGTTGGTTCTAGACTCGTCACAGTGTTTCGCTCGAGGAGTCGACATGCAGGTTTCCGACAGCACCGAGCTTTCGCCAAGCCCGACGCCGATACCGGATACGCCGCGACCGCACCGCAAGCCTGGCACCATCCCGGTTACCGTGCGGCTGGATCCGTTCCGTTATGATCGGCTGAAGCGGCTGGTCCTGCGCTTTTCGACCACGGGACAGAACATTATCCAGACGGCCCTCGACCGCAGCATGGTCAGCCTGGAGCGGGAGCGCGAGCGAGCATCGCAGGCAGAGAGTGCCGGGCAGAGCACGCTATTCGAGCCGGCGATCAACATCCAGACGAACGTCGCCCGCAAGGCGAAGCAGGACAGCTTTGCGTTCATCAGGCCGGAGCCAACAGTGGCTCTGACCTACCGGGCCACGGTGCCGATGCACCGATGGCTGCACCATAGAGCGGCCGACACCGGCATGACAATCCAGGACATCATCAATGACGCTCTGAAGGCGGCACGCGACAAGGGGTAGGTTGATCGAGAGGTGGAGGCGTAGGGGCGAACGGAGGCCGGCTTCTTCGTCGCTGCCATGGCCACGACGAAGTCAGCGACCATCAATGGTTCAGCGGCCAGAAAAAGGAGGCCCTTAATCGAGCACCAGCGAGGAACGCGAGCGCGGTCAGTGGGCCCACGCCGGGCACCGTCATCAGCCGGCGGCGGGTAGCCTCGGTGCGAACCACGTCGAGCACCTGTATGGTGAACTTATTAACCTGCTCGTTCATCGTCTCGATGACAGCCAGCAGCAGTAAGCAGCCGATAATAATCATCGGCAGCCAGACGAACCCATACAGGAACAAAAGCAGGATAAACTCCGCCACAAATGCCGCCTGCACATCTGCGATGGCCGTGGTCGTTGAAGGCAAACCGCAGCTACCGTCGGGCCGGCTTGAACCTGGCCTTGCATTGTCCGGCAATTAAGCTTTGCTGCTTCGGAGGTTCGCGAACCTGATTGAGAATGTGCCCGGTATTGTCTTTGCGGTGCGATTTGCCGTTATGGGAGACTTGGAGGATGACCGCCCCTCAGTTGAAGTCAGCGACGCCGGATCGCGTATTCCGGCACCATTCATGATCGCATCATGGCCCGCTTCTACCGACTGGAAGTCAGCCGCGGTACGGAGGGAGATGTGCTTAGGTTCAACATAATCGCGAAGGTGGCACAGTTAGATGGCGCCACCGTCACCCTGACCGACAACCCGCCCGGTCTGCGCGTCACTGTACAGTTCCTACGATGAATTGGGAGGGGCTCGACCTCAATCTGCTGGCCGTGTTCGAGGCGGTGATGCAGGAGCGAAACCTGACCCGCGCCGGGCAGCGGCTCGGGCTGAGCCAGCCGGCGGTCAGCCACGCTTTGGGCCGTCTGCGCCAGCAAATAGGCGATGAATTGCTGGTGCGCGGTCCGGACGGCATGGTTCCCACAGCGCGCGCCGAACAGCTTGCTGGCCCGGTGCGCGAGGCCCTCGCCAGCCTGCGGATCGCCCTGGCGACACAGGCCGCCCATCCCGGGGAGATGCGGGGCCCTTTCACGATGTCGGTGAACGGCTACACCGCCTTTGTGCTGGCCGGACGGCTGATCGCCGGGCTACGCGATGCGGCGCCTCATCTGAAGTTGACCCTGCTGCCCAGCGGAACCCGTAACGTGCTGGACGAGTTGGATGCCGGCGTGATTGATCTTGCGTTGACCCGCATGCCGGATGGCGGCGACCGCTTTAAATGCGCGGCCGTGTTGACGGACCATTTTGTCACGGTCTTGCGCCGCGAACACCCGGCGCTTCAGGGCCGGCTAACGCTGCAGGATCTGGCCGCGCTTGACCACATGACCATCACTTCCACCGGCGACAATACGAGTTTCCTGGATGAGGCGCTGGAGGCGAACGGCTTGCAACGGCGGATCGCATTAAGCGTGCCGTTCCTGTCGGCTGCCGAATTGCTAGGCCAATCCGACCTAATCGCCGTGATGCCAGCGCGTGTGGCGGCGCACCTTGGGGCCGGACTAGAGGTTCGGGCCTTGCCTTGCGCAGGACCGCCGGTGGATCTGTGGATGACCTGGCACCGCCGGCGAGACGGTGATGCCGAGCAGCTTTGGGTCCGCGATACGATCCGGTCCTGCTTGCAAGCGATTGGCCGCGAAGGTCCATTCATCTCGCGCATGGGCCGGTGAACAACTTGCAGCGGCATACCACGCAGAAATAAGTCACATAATCACCCGCCAGTTTTTGCGGAGCGTGAGTGATGAATCTTGCAGTTTGGATTGCGTTGCCTGCGATCCTCCTCGCTGGCGGGGCCTACAGCGTGCTCACCACCCGTACCCATGACGCGCCCGCCGTTGTGCCGCCGCCGATCCCGGTGGTGGTTGCGCCGGTGCGGCAGCAGGATGTGCCGGTGATCCTGTCCGGCCTGGGGACGGTGCAGGCACTTAACACAGCCGCCATTCGCTCACAGGTGACGGGGCAGTTGGAGACGGTGGATTTCACCGAAGGGCTGAGCGTGCACAAGGGCGACAAGCTGGCCCAGATCGATCAGCGACCGGCGCAGGCGCGGCTGGACCAAGCCAACGCGCAATTGGCCAAGGATCAGGCGCAACTCGCCAACGTGCAGCGTAATCTGAGCCGCAATCTGCCGCTGCTACGCAACGGCTTCGCCACCGACCAGCAGGTGACGGACCAGCAATCGCAGGTAGCGCAATTGCAGAGCGCCATGCAGGCGGATCAGGCCGTGATTGAGGATGCTCGCACCCAGCTCAGCTACACCACGCTGACGGCGCCGTTCGACGGCATAACCGGGCTGCGAACGCTGGATGTCGGCAACATCATCCACCCGACGGATGTAACCGGGCTGACGGTCGAGACACAGATCCAGCCGATCGGCGTGGTGTTCACCCTGCCTGCCGCCGACATCCAGCAGGTGATGGACGGCATGGCCAAGGGTGATCTGAAGGCTGTTGCTTACGACCAAGCCGGCACCCGCGCGCTCGACACGGGGCGGCTACTACTGATCAACAACCAAGCCGACCCCGCTACCGGCACTGTGCAGTTGAAGGCGCTGTTTCCCAATCCGAGCCGTCGGCTCTGGCCTGGAACCTTCGTGAATGTGGAGTTGGCGACATCGGTGGCTGAAGGCGCGCTCACCCTTCCGACCGATGCCGTGCAGCAGGGCGCCAAAGGCCCGTTCGTCTTCGTCATTGGCAAGGATGGCAAAGTTGCGTCCCGAACCATCCAGATGGGGCAGCGCCAACACGACATGGTCATCGTCACGGCCGGGCTGCGGGTGGGCGACGACGTGGTGGAGCAGGGCCAATACCGGCTGGTGGACGGTTCGATGGTGAGCCCGGCCGGCGCTGGACAGGTAGTGGACGCGTCGGCGGCCAGCTCGGGAATGCTGCCATGAATGTCTCCGCGGGCTTCATCCGCAAGCCGATCGCGACATCGCTACTGATGGTGGCGGTCGTGGTACTGGGGTTCATTGGTTATGTGCAATTGCCGGTCGCGTCACTGCCCAATATCGACTCGCCCACCATCCAAGTAACGGCGCAACTGCCGGGCGCCGATCCGGAAACGGTAGCCGCGACCGTCGCGACACCACTCGAACGGCAATTCGGCCAGATCTCCGGCATTGCGCAGATGACATCCAGCAGCGGCACCGGGTTCACCCAGGTGACGCTGCAGTTCGACCGCAGCCGCACCATCGATTCTGCCGCCGGCGACGTGCAGGAGGCGATCAATGCGGCGGCTGGGCAGTTGCCGGCTGCGCTACTTAACCCGCCGATCTATCGCAAGACCAACCCGGCCGACACGCCGATCCTGCTGATATCGATGCAATCCGACACGCTGCCGATTACCCGGGTAAGCGACTACGCCAACTCCATCCTGGCGCAGAAGATCTCGCAGATTTCGGGCGTGGGGTTGGTGGGCGTGGGCGGGCTGCAGAACCCGGCCATCCGCATTCAAGTCAACCCAGCGCAACTCGCCGCAGCCAATCTGGACCTGGAGGAAGTGCGGGCAGCACTGGCGAGCGCTACAGTGGACCAGCCAAAGGGCCAGCTCTATGGCGGGCAGCAGGGCTATGCGCTGCAGGCTAACGACCAGATCAAGACGGCCGAGGGGTTTGCCGACACGATCGTGGCGTATCGCAACGGCGCCCCGATCCGAGTGCGTGATATCGGTCGGGCCGTAGTGGCGCCGGAGGATAGCACCCTGGCCGGGTGGCTGGACAGCAAGCCCGCCGTGCTGTTGGCCGTGCAGCGCCAGCCGGGCGCCAACGTCATGGCGACTGTAGCCGCCATCAAGAAAGCGCTGCCGCAGCTACAGGCTTCCGTGCCGCCGGCCATCGACGTGCAGATCGTGTCCGATCGAACGCAGACGATCAGCGCCAGCGTGGCGGATGTGCAGTTCACCTTGCTGCTAACCATCGCGTTGGTCGTCGGCGTGATCGCCATATTCCTGCGGAAATTCTGGGCGACGGTGATCCCCGCCATCTCCGTGCCGATCTCGCTGGTTGGCACCTTCGCGGTCATGTTCGTGCTCGGCTACAGCCTGGACAACCTCTCGCTGATGGCGCTGACGATCGCCGTGGGCTTCGTGGTGGACGACGCCATCGTCATGATCGAGAACATCGTGCGCCATATCGAAGACGGCGCCACGCCGATGCAGGCGGCACTGCAAGGCGCGGGCGAGATCGGCTTCACCATCGTCTCAATTTCCATCTCGCTGATCGCGGTGTTCATCCCACTGTTTTTGATGAGCGGCGTGGTGGGGCTGCTGTTCCGCGAGTTTGCGGTGACCGTTGCCGTATCCATCCTGGTCTCAGTGATGGTGTCGCTGACGCTGACGCCGATGATGTGCGCCTATTTGCTGAAGCCGCACGAGGCGACGACGCCGAGCCGGCTGTCGCAGGCGTTCGAGCGGGCGCTGGCTGGCTTAGCGTCCCTGTATGACCGGGCACTGATGGAGGCGCTGCGGCACCGGCGCATCACGCTGGGCTGCATGATCCTGACGGTGGTCGCGACGGTCGCGCTGTTCATCGTCATCCCAAAAGGCTTCTTTCCGCAGCAGGACACCGGCGTGATCGTTGGAATTAGCGAGGCAGCGCAGGACATCTCGCCCAGTGGCATGAAGCAGCGCCAGCAAGCGATCATCGCCATTGCGAGCAGGGACCCGGCCGTAGCGTCTGCCGTCGGCTATATCGGACCCGGTGGCCCCACGGTGACCGAAAATAATGGACGGGTGTTCATCACGCTGAAGCCTGAAAGCAAGCGGAACGTCACTGCGGATCAGGTTATCGTCCGGTTGAACAAGGCCTTGCAGCCGGTACAGGGCATTACCCTGTATATGCAGTCGGCGCAGGACATCAACATCGGCGCACGGCTCTCCAAGACGCAGTATCAATACACGCTGACCGACGTCGACAGTCAGGAGTTGAATTTCTACGGCCTCCAATTGCTGCAGAAGCTGCAGGGGCTGCCCGAACTGACCGGCGTTGCCAGCGACCAGCAATCGGCCGGGCGCACGCTCACCTTGGCGATCGACCGGGCAGCGGCATCGCGCTTCGGCATTGACCCGGCGAAGATCGACTCCACCCTGTATGACGCGTTCGGCCAGCGCCATGTCGCGCGTATCTTTACGACGCTGAACCAGTATTACGCGATCCTAGAGGTAGCCCCCGAATACCAGGGTGGCCCGAACGCGCTGCAGCGCATCTATGTGCGGTCACAAACCGGCACGGAGGTGCCGCTGAGCCAGATCGCATCATTCCACACCGTGACAGCGCTGCTGGCGATCAACCATCAGGGGCAATTCCCCTCCGTAACGCTCAGCTTCAACCTGGCACAAGGCGTGTCGATCGGCGCGGCCGTGGCGGCCGTACATCATGTGGCAGCCGGTTTGCACATGCCGGCTTCAGTCGTGACGAGCTTTCAAGGCAACGCGCAGGCGTTCCAAAGCGCGCTGAGCAGCACGCCTATTCTGATCTGCGCCGCGTTGGTTACCGTCTATCTGATCCTGGGCATGCTGTATGAAAGCACCATCCATCCGCTGACGATCCTGTCGACGCTGCCTGCGGCCGGGCTGGGAGCGCTGGCGACGCTGATGCTGTTCGGCAGGCCCCTGGATGTGATCGGCATCATTGGCATCATCCTGCTGATTGGGATCGTGAAGAAAAACGGCATCATGTTGGTGGATTTCGCGCTGCACGCCGAGCGCGAGCGGGGCCTATCGACCGAGGACGCCATCCACGAGGCCTGCCTGCTGCGCTTCCGCCCGATCCTGATGACGACACTCTGCGCCATGCTGGGCGGGGTGCCGCTGATGCTGGGCACGGGAACGGGGTCAGAGCTACGCCAGCCGCTGGGATATGCCATGGTGGGTGGGTTGCTGGTCTCCCAGGTGCTGACGCTATTCACCACGCCGGTCGTGTATCTCTACATGGACAAGCTCAGCAAATGGTTCGGCCGCCTGAGCCGTCGTCGGATCGGGGATGAGGTTGCAAAGCCCGCGTGATATTAATTCAATGCTTCGAGGCGGAAGGAAATCCGCAGGCTATGTGTACTTGCAATCTGACATGGCATTGTCACGTTAATTGGTGGAGATTGGAAGTAGGCTTGCAGCAATTGGGTTGGCACGATCACCCGGTGCTTTGAGCACATGTTTCCTGTGTCCATATTTCGAAAGCTTTGGCACGCACTGCACGGTAGCGGCCTGCCGTCATCAGGTGGCGTCGCGGTCGGAAGTGCCCGGAGATGAAGGCGTGCGCGGAGAGGAAACGTTGTGCCTGCCGCATCGACTTGAAGCGCTGCATGTGCCGCTCTCGCCGCCGGGTTGGACGGTGAGAGTTTTCGGCCCGGTTGTTCAGGAAACGGCTTTCGCGGTGCTCGGCATCGGGCAGCAGCTCGCGTCTCGCCACCCCGTAGCTCTTCAGCTTGTCCGTCACCACGACGCGGGGCGTATAAGATAGACCACTCAGCAGGCGCTTGAAGAAGCGCTTTGCCGCTGTGCCATCCCGGCGACTTTGCACCAGGATGTCCAGCACGACGCCGTTACAGATGAATTTCCGCACGCTATTAATGAACCTTAAGTTGGTTCACTACGTTAAGGGTCCCGACTTTTATAACTCCGTTCTGTCGGGTGGAAAGGAAATATCGACCTGCCTGAAGCCCTTGAATTGGAATGCGTGTTCTAACTGGAATATCTGTATGCGTAGAAATACCTGAATGCTTGCCAGCACGAAGATATCGTTCGCGAATTCCCAGGCTCCTGCTGAAGAATAGCACCTCGTGCTCATATGAGTAAGCGTCAATTGCAAGCGTAAAAGGCGTGTTTGCAGGAACCTGGATCACAGCCGGCTCGAAAGTGTTGTTTTCAACAGTGACATATCGAGTGATTCGCCCATCAATCTTCCAGTCAGGAATGGCACATCCCATAAGGAGAACTACAGACATGTAGGGAGCAAGGCGTAGGACCATCAAGTCTATTCAACCATTTTTAGGTGCGAAAACAAATTTGTTCAGCCTATTTATCGGCGTTTTTCCAAAGTTACGTCGGGTCTAGGTCTATCCTGAAAAAGACTCAAAAACGCTGCGTGATGCCCGCCAGGATGGTACGGCGTAGACCATATTGAGGTGCGCCGACACCTATGCCACTCCCATCTCGGATGATATAGCGGCGATCCAATAGGTTTAGCAGGTCAAGCCGGAGGACGGTGCCGCGCAATACAAGGCTTTTGAAGCTCTGAACCAGCGCGAGATTGACAGTGTAGTATCCCGGCAATGCACGGCCGTTTGGCGTTGACCCATCGGCACGTAGTCCGGAGCCTACCACCATGTCCGCAGAGGTGCGCAGTGGGTGAGTGGTTGCGTGGAACAAGGCATAAGCGGCGCCTGCCGAGCCTGTCCAACGCTGATCATGGTCGAGATGCACCCAGCGGTTGCGGATATAGGCTAGGTCGTCAGCGCTAAAATCGAATTGCGACGACGTGATATCCTTACCAATCGCGCGAGACCAGGCGACATTGCCATACAATGATAGCGGGCCTTTGTCGTAGGAGAGACTGGCTTCGTAGCCATGCACTTCGCCTTTAGCGTAATTGAACGCCGATAAGATGATTGGCGCGCCAAATTGTCCTTCATCAATTAGATTGGTCGCCTGCTTGTAGTAGGCGTCGAGACCAATGTGAACACCAGGAAATAAGATCTGATCAATACCGCCGTCAAAATAATGGTCACGCTCCGGCTGGACTTTCCCGTTCTGAGTGAGTTCCGACGCGGCACTGGTATTCTGGAATCTGCTAATGGTGTCGTTTGTCACTTCTTCGAAAGGCGGCGGCGTAAAATAGCGTGAGTAGCCTGCATGGAGGGTGGTGCTACTCGTCGGACGCCAGACGACGTTAACCCGGGGGCTGAACTGGGAAGCGCTGACGTACTCGCTGACGCCATCAAAGCGTACGCCGTAGTTGATCGTCAACCGCGGTAGTATGCTCCACTCGTCTTGCAGGTAGAGGCCGTAGACGAGGCCAGTCTTTCCGCTGCCACTCTGAATGCTTACAGGCATGTTGCTATAAATCGGGCTTCCATCAAAGGCAGAGCCGATTTGAGGCGAAACAACGGAATTAGTACTAGCTATGTTCCGCTCGATAAACGCCTGCTCTCCAAAACGCAAGGTGTGGCTGTCATTGATCCGCCAGCTTGTGTCTGTTTGCCAGCCGGTTGACATCACCGAGCGCGCGGCTGTCTGACCTATGCCGTCGAACAACAGGTCGCCAATGGGATCGGGCGAGTAATACAGGCTGCTGTAGCGGGTGAAAACTGAACTCTGCAGCGTCAAGCTGCCGATCTGCTTTTGTAGCGATAGAATCCCGAAATCGGTAATCTCTTTTTGATGCTCAGTAAGGTCCCGGCTTTTGTAGTTAGTGATACCATTGTCAGAAATACCCAGATCGGGTACCTGCTCAGGGTTGTTTGGGATCTGGTATTCGGCATCCGAGATGCCGGCAATCAAGCTCACGCGGGTGTCAGCATCAGCGGTGAAAGTTAGCTTTGTTAAGCCGTGATATTGGTTGCTGAGGTCATGGACGGCATTGAATGAGCTGGTCGGGTTTTCGATGCCAATCCGATTATGCAATGTGTCCCCAGTCACAAAGAGGTCCCAGCGCCCTGCTGAGGCGCCGTAGGCAAATGATGGTTGGAGATAGTCGCGAGCGCCACCGTAAAGCGAAACCTCACCACCAGGCGCATTGATACCCGTCTTGACATCGATGTTAATGACCGCTGCGGTCAGAAAGCCATACTGTGCTGGTAGGGCTCCGGTAGTCAGAGACAGGTTGTTCGCAAAGCGTGTCTGAAGGCTTTGGCCAAATACAGCTAGCCCTTCAGGAAGCTGCACGCCATCGATCCGAAACTGAACCTCGTTATGGTCGCCGCGAACGTGGATTTGACCGAAGCTATCCTGCGCCACTCCAGGTGCCTGCAAAAGGACTTGGTTGAGCGGCGTGTTTTCGCCCTGAGGAATGTTATGCAGCGCGCCGGAGCCGAACCGGTAGACTTGGGCACCAAGGCTCGGCTGCAAAGCGGACCGTGCTCGGTCGAGGCGCACCGTGACTTGTTCCGGCTTGTCTACAATGTCTGATACCGCTTGTGGGACATGTCCCGAAGAGCCGTTACCTGGCGCCGCTTCAGCCCTATTTGTTGGCGGGATCGGCGCAGACTGTGCAATAGCTGGATAACTCGTAACGATCTGAGCTGAAGTTGCCGACACGACGGCAGCGATTCGAAATTGACGGAACATGCAGACCCGGCACTATGTTATGTTATACCATTCTAGGGCCATGATCAGGGCGTGTCTAGACATGTTACGACAGGAAGGAAGGCGCAGCTACCGACAAGCTATGACCCTCCCTGAACGCGGGCTGTTAATCCTCGAGCTTGGGTAGGTGCCCATTGCGCTTTTCCCATGGGGGTTAGCACGCCTCGCGAACGTAGACCGGCCAGGATCGTGCGAAGACAACTCGTGACGAGGGAGAGCACCAGCCACAACGGGACGTGGAACGGGCCCGACCGCCTCCCTTGTGACGCAAGCAGGACGGCGATGATGCCCATGGTCTTCTGTGCGTCGTTGCCGCCGTGGCCAAGGCTGATCAGGGAAGAGGAGATCGTCTGCAGGCCGCGATAGCGCCGGTCGACGCCGAACGGGCCAACTGGCGGGATCCCCAGTAGGTTGCCAGCATCAGGATCATCGCCAGGGTCAGGCCGATTGCCGGCGAAAGCACGATCGCGGCTTCAATGGTGCCCAGCCCATGCCACAGGATGTCCCCTGGACCAGCCTTGGCAATGCCGGCGCCGATCAGGCCGCCGATCAGGGCATGGCTGCTGGAGGACGGAATGCCGAAGATCCAGGTGAGGACGTTCCAGGCGATCGCGCCGACCACGGCACCGAAAACGACCTGAGCGTCGATCAGCTCCGGCGTAACCAGGCCGGCACCAACGGTATGGGCCACGTGCAGACCAAAGACGAGGAACGCGATGAAGTTGAAGAACGCGGCGACCAGCACTGCGGTGAGGGGGCGCATGACCCGGGTGGAGACGACGGTGGCGATCGAATTGGCAGAGTCATGCATGCCGTTGAGGAAGGCGAACAGCAGAGCAACGCCAACCAGAGCGATCAGACCCGGCAGGCTCAGGATCATGCCGTGGGCCATCTGTTCAGGCTTGCTCCACCATGATTCCCTCGATCACGTCGGCGACGTCCTCGCAACGATCGACGACGCTCTCGATCAGATCGTACACTTTCTCCACTGTCAGCTTGGTGCCGGCAGATGCCGTTCCGGTGAACAAGGTCTGCAGGCCCGCGCTCATGAGGTCATCGGCCCTTCCTTCGGCCTCCCGGACCTGTTCCTGCATGCACTGGAGCTGGTCGACGTTGCGGTCGATCGCGGAGAGGAGCGGCATTGCATTGCGGATTGCCTGCGTCGCCTGCCCCGCGCAATCCGCCATGTTGAGCATCTCCGGCGTATAGTCGATGGCGTCGAGGTGAAGACGGCGCCCGGTTTCCTTCATCAGGTCGATCGTGTCATCGAGGGCCGTGGTCAGGTCGAGATCTGAGAGCGGTCGAACGGGGTGATGAAGCTGTGATGGATCGCCTTCAGGGTCTGCCGTGTAACCTCGTCCGCAGCCTCCTCGAAGTCACAGAGCGCCTGGTAGTTTGCCTTGCTCTCCTCACCGGACAGGAGCGCCCGGAATGCGATCGCGCCGTTCACCACTTGGTAGGCATGGGTTGTAAGACGCGCGACGAACTGCTCGTTCCTGGGCATCAATGATCTGAAAAACTGGAACATCCTGCCTCATCGTCCAGAGCCGCCGGTCCCAGCAGCCTTGTTATAGACGATGCAGCGTCACTGGCCAGATCAGAGCGCTATCGATTCCGGTTCCTCGTCAGACGGTCGCTCGGGCTTGCAGCCGCTGCTCGCTCGTCTGATCGGACCACGGCCCAGCTCGGCATCAGGCTGCTCGCAATGCGTTTGCAAAACAGACGTTCGGCTAGGCGACTTGCAATAAAGTGGGTATATGCACAAGTTCGAGGGATCAGGGGACGGTAACAAATCACTAGACGCCGAAATCCTCAATCAAGAGCGCCAAACCGCCTTCTGAAACGAGATTGATAGCTTTATCCCGGGCAAACCATACCCGCTGTCGCTCATCCCGCTCATCCCAGGTTTCGAGTTCGCTTTTAACCAGCAGCGGATAGACCTTGATGGTCATCAACCGGTCATCACCGTCAGGCAGCGTTTTGCTGGCAGCAAAGAAACCGATCGGCTTTTTGCTGATGCGGCCAGACACACCGGCCTCCTGAAGAGCCTCCAATGCTGCGGTCTGCCATCCTTTTCTCCCTTTCATTGGCCAGCCCTTGGGGATGATCCAGCGACCAGTGCCTCGAGACGTCAGCAGCAGGATTTCGAGTGCTCCAGTCAGGGTCCGGCGATAGGGCAGCGCTGCATGTTGAACGTCACCCGAGCGGTCAGTTTTTGCCATAAGCTGTAGCGGCTCTCCCAAATCCCTTGGTGTGGACCCTCTTCTGAAGACCCACCAGCTTTCGATCGCCCTGGCACCATGGGCGACTGGCTGCGCGTACCGATCGAGTCAGTCTGCTCACATCGAGGTTTACCCCGACCTTGACCGCGGTCAAGGCAGGCATGCTCTTGACATCTTCCATTTGGCGAGGGCCATCACTGTCGGACTGCCTGATATCGGCTCTGCCTCAAACTTGGTAATTATGGATCTGAGGTTGACCCGGATGGTGTTGGCCGCGCGGATGTCGATCAAAACAAGTATCCGTTGTGATCAAGCGCCTTTTGGGGTCCAAATCCGATTATCGCGCAGCAGCGCGTTCGCGAGGATGATGAGCTTCCGCATGACCGCGGTAATGGCGAGCTTGGCATGCTTGCCGCTGTCGACGAGCCGACTGTAGACCCGCTTCAGGTCTGGATTGAACCGCATGGCGACGAGCGCGGGCATGTAGAGCGCCTGTCGAAAGCAAGCGCGCCCACCTCGTATAAAGCTTTTACCCTGCCATTTGCCGGATTGGCGCGTGATTGGGGCTAGGCCTGCCAGCGATGCGGCCTGCGCCTCATCCATGGTTCCAAGTTCGGGCATATCGGCAAGAAGAGCCTGGGCTGTGACATAACCCAGGCCTGGAATGCTCAAGAGAATTTCACGTCGTCGGACCAGAACGGGATCATTCGCCATGATAGTGTCCAAGGTGGCGTCCAAGGACGTGATCTGGGCTTCGATTTGCCGCAGACGATGCCGGGCATGACGCCTGAGGAGATCGATTGTCAGGATTTGAGCCCGGTTGAGGGTTGCCGTACGATCCCGCATCAGACTGCGCCGAGCGGCTACAAGTTCGGCGAGTTGGTTTTGTGTTTCGCTACGAACCAGACGGGCGATAGGTTCGAGCAGGGCACCGAACCGCGCCAGCATCAGGGCATCGACACGATCAGTCTTCGCCAGCTTGCCTGTGGCCTCGGCGAAACGTCGCGCCTGACGCGGATTGACCTTGGCGATGGTCAACCCGGCGGCATCGAGCCGCTGTTCCAATCCTCTGTGGTAAGTTCCGGTAGCCTCGAATACCACACGCGTTACCTGGTTCTTGCTGATCCAACGCAACAGCACCATGTGGCCCTTCCGCGTATTGGCGACACGCGTTGTATCGCCGGTTGGGTAGCGCGCGGCATCGAGATGATCCTTGGAAACATCGATGCCGATCGTGATCGGCGCTTCCACAATGAGAGGCTTGGCAGTTGAAGTGATAGGCTTCATCTTTTCCATGTCCTATGCTTGTCGTCCGAGGCCAGACCTCAGGTATCCGTTCAGGGCACAAGGAAAAGAAGGGGCGGTCATACTCTAGAACGGCCCATAATGGCCCGGGTGTTACCGACCCGTCCCCTTCCCGTTGCTTCCGGGCGGCCACCCGGTAGCAACGGTCCTTTATCGCACGCAGCGACAGCAAAAGTCATAAGACAAGGGTGTTATGTACTTCGGTGAGGCTGCGGTTTAATGGAGATGGATGTCTCCCGTGCTGCCGCGCAAGCCCTACCCATCTGACGTCAGCGACAAGGAATGGTCGCTGGTTGTCCAGTATCGGACGCTGATGACGGAGGCGGTGACCCTACCCCCTGGAACGCCCTCGTTCTAAAGCTAGAAACCGTCACCAGGAGACGGAAAATGAAGCGGTCAAGGTTTACGCAAGAGCAGATCATTGGCGTGCTGAAGGAGCACCAGGCGGGAGCGACGGCTGTCGATCTGTGTCGCAAGCACGGCATTAGCGACGCGACGTTCTACACGTGGCGGTCGAAATACGGCGGCATGGAGGTATCGGACGCACGCAAGCTGAAGGGGCTCGAGGATGAGAATGCCAAGCTCAAGAAGCTGCTGGCGGAGCCAGATGCTGGACGTAGCGACGCTAAAGGAGATGTTGGCAAAAAACTTCTGACGCCCGGCGCGCGGCGTGCGGCCGTGACCTGGGCGATTAAACAGAAGGGCTACTCGCAACTGCGAGCGTGTGGATTGTTCGAGCTAGACGCAGCAGAAACCCGGATAGTTGCTAGCGGGGCCGCCGCAGGCTGCGCACCGCTGCCCGACGCGCTCGAACGAGATCGTAGACGGCTTTGTGTGCCTGCTCATGTATCTAATGCCGGTGGTTCGCCGGCGCGGTGCAGCTTGGCAAAACTGATCGCATCCCGACGGTCGGTCTTGATCCGGTCGCCCGCCTGAATTGGGATCAGTGAGGGAGCAACCACGATCCACTCGTACCCTGCTGCGCTTAGAGACCGTTTGAGAATGTCCTTGGCGACCTAGTCGTCTTGTGATTCAAGCTTTGGATGTGGACCCGAGTGAGCCGTGGCCGGATGGCCAAGATTGCGAAGAAGACGAAGCGCTACCCGAGTGACCTGACGGACGCAGAGTGGCTGTTGATCCAGCCACTTCTACCGCCTGTTGCAAAACGGGGCCGCAAACCGACGACAGACATGCGCGAGATGCTGAACGCCATCCGCTACATGGCACGCAGCGGCGGCGGATGGCGCATGTTGCCGAAGAACTTCGGACCGTGGCAGACGGTCTACTGGTGGTTCAGACGGTTTGTCCGGCGGCTGCTGTTCCGCACGATCAACGACGTGGCGTTGATGCTCGACCGGGAGCGCGTCGGACGTGAAGCCAGCCCAACAGGCGGCGTGCTGGACAGCCAAACGGTCAAAGCGCCATCAGCTGACCTGCGAGGCTATGACGCCAACAAGAAGATCGTCGGCCGCAAGAGGCATATTGCCGTGGATACCGATGGACGCCTGCTGATGGTCAATCTGATAACTGCCGACATCTCGGACAGCGCGGGCGCGCAACTCATTTTAGACGGTATTCGCAAGCGTTGGCCATGGCTCAAGCACCTGTTCGCCGACAGCGTCTATGACAGGACGAAGCTGATGGACAAGGCGGCCCTGCGGGACTTTGTTCTGGAGATCATCCGACGCACGGACAAGCAGCTCGGCTTCAAGGTGTTGCCGCGTCGGTGGGTGGTGGAGCGGACGTTTGGCTGGATGATGCGTTGGCGTCGCCTGGTGCGCGACTATGAGAAGCGTCTCGATGTTTCCGGCGCCATGATCGAGGTCGCTATGGGGAGCCTGCTTCTGCGCCGGATCGGCCACCCATAAACATTCTCAAACGGTCTCTTAGCTGCCGCTGAATACTGTGGCACACGGTCCGGCTTTAAACAGAACTTCGGGTCACGACCATTCTCGGAAAGCTTGTTCATCAGTTTTGTCAGGGCCGCTGGCGTGTTGGCAATCTTTTCATGCTCACGCATATTTCCCCGCTTGCCCTCGTCTGCAAACGCCACCCAGGGTCGTCTTTTTCTGAACATCCAGGCCTACGTAGATGGGGAGCTTTTCAACGATCCGTCTTCCTATGCATTGAGGCCGTGCGCCAGCCTATTCAGCGCAACCCTCGGAAACCGGCATATTGTGGGATGGGTCACCCCTTCTCAGGCGAACATCTGTTCCAGGAGTTGTATCGATCCCGCTTCATTCCAATCAGCCACGGGTACGTCGCCGGGTTCAGCCCGCACGCTGCCGGGTCAGGCCGGACTGCACGATCACCGCCAGCAGCAGGAAGGCGCCGCTGGCCAGTCCCTGGTAGGCGGCGCTGAGCGAGCCGATCTGGTTGATCACGTTCTCGATCACGCCGAGCAGCAGCACGCCCGACAGCGCGCCCAGCATCGTGCCGACCCCGCCGGTCAGCAGCACGCCGCCGATCACCGCGGCCGCGATGGATTGCAGCTCGTAGCCGGTTCCGGCCGAGGACAGGCCCGAGGATAGCCGCGCCGCCAGCAAGGCGCCGGCCAGCCCGGCCAGCGTGCCGGACACGCAGTAGGTGGCGATCTTGACCCGCTCGACCCGCACGCCGAGCATCCGCGAGGCTTCCTCGTTGCCGCCGATGGCGAACACCGCCGCGCCGAACCGCGTGCGGTTCAGCACCAGGGCCGCGATGCCGTAGGCCACGAAAAGGATCACCACCAGGTTGCCGACGCCCAGCCACTGGCCGTTGGCGATGCGCCCGAACCAGCCGGGATCGGCGATGACCAGGCTCTCGCCGGCCAGCATGACCGCCAGGCCCTTGAGCGCCAGCAGGGCTGCCAGCGTCACGATGAACGGCGCCATCCGGGCCTTCACGATCAGCAGGCCGTCGATCAGCCCGACCAGGAGGCCGGCCGCCATCGGCGCGGCGAACGCGGCCACCACGCCGTAGGGTGCCGCATAGGCAGCGAGCACGGTTCCGAGCCCGACCATCGAGCCGACCGAAAGGTCGAAGCCGCCCATGATCACCACCAGGGTCTGGCCGATCGCCACCAGCCCCAGGAAGCTCGCGGCGATGATGATGTCGTTGACGTTGCCGGGGCGCGGGAAGCTGGGAAACGCCAGCCCGGCCGCCAGGGCCGCCACGACCAGCACCACGATCGCGCCGCGCGACTGGACGAGCGCCACCATGCGCTGCCGGGTCTCGCCTGGGTTACGGGCCGGTGCCGCCACCACGCCGCTCATGCCGTCCCCCGACGCAGATAGAGTGCCGCGACGATGAACGCCGCCTTCAGGATCTGTGCGTAGTTCGCATTGACGTTGTTCATGATGAAGGACGCATCCAGCACCACCAGCAGCAGCACCCCGAACACGGTGCCCAGCGTCGAGATGCGGCCGCCCGACAGGGGCGTGCCGCCGATTACCGCCGCCGCGATCGCGTCGAGCTCGAACTGCACGCCGATATAGTTGGCGTCCGCCGCACCCAGCCGGGCCGTCGCGAATACCCCGGCTAGTCCGGCGAGCAATCCGGACAACCCGTAGACGAACGCCAGCGTCGCCCGCACCGGATGGCCGGCGAGCAGCGACGCGGTCCTGCTCGAGCCGACGAACAGTGCGTAGCGCCCCGGCATGGTGCTGCGGACTACGAACGCGAACAGGCCGGCGATCGCCAGCGACACGATCGCCACGCCCGGGATCCCGAGCACCGCCACCTGGCCGATCGACGCGAGCGGCCCGTCGAACGGCAGGTCGAGGCGCGCACCGCCCAGCAGCGCCTGCGCCAGTCCACGCGCCGCGACCAGCAGCGCCAGGGAGGAGATGAGCGGCGCGATCCGGAGCAGCGCCACCAGCGATCCGTTGAAGATGCCGCACAGCAGGCCGGCTGCGATCCCGGCGGCGATCGCCACGCCCTGGCCGAGGCCGATGGTGAGGCCGATCACCGCGGACGACAGCGCCATCACCGAGCCAACGGACAGGTCGATGCCGCGCGTGCCGATCGCCAGCGACTGGCCGAGCGCGATCAGGATCAGCGGCGCGGCCTCGAACAGCAGCGAGCGCACCACGGTCGGATTGCGGAAGCCGGGGGTGACGAGCAGGTCGAAACCCACGAGCGCCACGAAGGCGATGTAGACGCTCAGCGCGCGCAGGTCGCCGAATGCGAAGGAGCGCCGGGGCTCGGCCAGTGCCGCCGGCACCGTCATGAAGCGTGCCCGGAAGCCGGTGTTTCGGCTGGAGCCGCGCCACCGGCGAGCAGCGCCAGCACATCGTCGCTGTCCCGGCCGGCGGTCTCGAGCTCGCCGGTCACCCTGCCCTCGTCCAGCACCACGAGCCGGTCCGACAGCTCGACCACTTCCTCGAGCTCCGACGACGTCATCAGTACGCCGAGCCCTTCGGCCGCCAGGCCGCGCACGACACGGTGCACTTCCGCCTTGGCGCCGACATCGATGCCGCGGGTCGGGTCGTCGAGCATCACCATCCGCGGATCGGTGCACAAAGCCCGCGCGATCAGGACCTTCTGCTGGTTGCCGCCGGACAGCGACGTGATCGGGACGTCGAAGCCGTCGGTCTTGATGCCGAGCTCGCGGACGTAGCGCGCCACCAGCGCGTCGCGCCGCCGCCGGGAAATGATGCCCCAGCGGGATATGCGCGGCAGCACCGCGGCGGTCAGGTTCTCGGCCACCGACAATTGCGCGAACACGCCCTCCGAGCGGCGATCCTCGGACAGGAACGCCAATCCCCGCCGGATGCTCTCCGACGGGCGCGAGCGTGCCACGCGCCTGCCATCGACCGCGACCGAGCCGGCGTCCGGTTTCTCGGCGCCGTAGATCGCCTTGAAGGTCTCGGTCCGTCCCGAGCCGAGCAGGCCGGCCAGCCCGACGATCTCGCCGCGCCCGACGGTCAGCGAGACGTCGCGCACCCGGTTTCGCCAGGACAGCGCGCCGACATCGAGTGCCGGTGCCTCGGCCTGGCCCGCCTTCCTTCCGGCTTCCGATCCGCCGGTCCGGCCCGGTCCGGCCGATTGTTCGCGGCCCAGCATGGCGGCGACCAGTTGGCCACGCGGAAGGTCGGCGGTCGCCGCACTCGCCACCACCGCACCATCGCGGAGCACGGTCAGCCGGTCGCACAGCCGGTAGCATTCGGACAGCCGGTGACTGACGTATATCAGGCCGATGCCGTCGCGGCGAAGCTGCTCGACGACGCTGTAGAGCAGGTCGACTTCGGCGGCCGACAGGGCCGAGGTCGGCTCGTCGAGGATGATGGCGCGGGCGCCGAGCGATACCACGCGGGCGATCGACACCAGTTGCTGCAGGCCGAGGCCGAGCGTGCGCAGCGTCCGGCGCGGATCGATATCCAGGTGGTAGCGCAGCAGCAGCGCACGGGCCTCGTCGATCATGCGGGCGCGGTCTACGAGAACGCCGAACCGTCGCGGTTCGCGGCCGAGGAACAGATTGTCGGCGACGCTCCGCTCGGGGATCAGGTTGATCTCCTGGTAGACCGCCGCGACCCCGGCAAGCTGGGCCGCGCGCGGGCTGTCGAACGTCACCGGCTGGTCATCGAGCAGGATGCTGCCGCTGTCCGGCCGGTTCAGGCCGGTCAGCAGCTTGATCAGCGTCGACTTGCCGGCGCCGTTCTCACCCATCAGCCCATGGATTTCGCCTGTGCGCAGGCTGAACGAGACATCGCGCAAGGCCCGGACCGCTCCGAATGACTTGGTCAGGCCTCGCGTCTCGAGCAGCATGCCGCCGCTCTCAGTAGGTCGAGCCGCTCGACAGGGCCGCGGATGCGTTGTCCTTGGTGTAGAGCGTGTCCTTCATGGTGATCGCCTGGGCCACCTTGTCGCCGTTGAACCAGGCCTTCAGCGTACCGAACGCCTGCGGTCCGAACCGCGGATTGGTCTCGACATCCGCCTGCGCGCTGCCGCCGGCGATCGCCTGCACCAGCGACCTGGTGCCGTCGATCGACACGATCCGGACGTCCGTTCCCGGCTTCTTGCCGGCCTGCTGGATCGCCCGCATGGCGCCCAGCGTCATGACGTCGGCGTGCGAATAGAGCGCGTCGATGTCGGGATGAGCGAGCAGGAGCTGCTCCATGACCTTCTGCGCGTCGGTCGCCGACCAGTTGCCGGTCTGCGCCGCGACCAGGACCATGCCCGGGTATTTCTTGAGCTGGTCGGCGAAGCCCTGGGTGCGCTGGGTCTCGACGGAGTTGCCATAGGCACCCTGGATCTCGACGATCTTGGCCTTGCCGCCGGTCGCCACGTTCATCGCATCGGCGGAGCGCTGGCCCTGCACGGTGAAATCGGAGCCGAGGAAGGTGATGAAGTCGCGGCACGGCGTACCCGCGGTGGCGCGATCGATCGTCACCACCGGGATGTTCTTTTCGGCCGCCTGCTCGAGGGCGGGCTGCAGTCCGGTAGCGTTCAGCGGCGCCACGATGATCGCCTTGGCACCCTGGGAGATCATGCTCTGGACGTCCGCGACCTGCTTGGCCTGGCTGTCGTTGGCGTTGGTGTAGAGCAGCCGCGCGACACCAGCCTGCTTTGCGGCGGCTTTCACCGAAGCGGTTTCCGCTGCACGGAACGGGTTCTGTTCGTTCTCCGACTGCGAGAACCCGACGACCATGCCCTTCAGCGTCGCATGGCTGGGGCTGGCGTTGGTGCAGCTCGCACTCGACTGGTTCTGCACGACGGCACTTCCCGGCGCGTCGTCGGCCATGGCCATCGGCGCGGCAAAAATGGCAGCCGTCACGGCAAGCGCTACGCTTCCGGCACGACGTGCGCGACGGTTCGAAAGTTGGTTGTCCTGTCGAGACATGATGACCTCCCTGGACGGACTCTCGTGGCCCGTTCGTGCACGCATCGTCACGTGACGGTGGTCAGCCTAGAAACATGTTTCTTGTCTGACAATACCAGGTGCCTGAGACGCTGACGACAGAAGTGAGAAGTTGGTCGGAAAAAGCATGCCTCCGCCCAGGGATCGCCGCGCCGACGATAACCAGGGCACCTCTGAAAGCCTGGTTCTATTGCGCGGTTCCGGCTGACATTAGATGGATCTCTGTGGGCGATGGTTTGGGGTTGGACGATGTCGATCGAGTTCAAAGGCAGTCACTTTGAGCGTGACATCATCCCGTGGGGCGTGCGCTGGTATGTGACGTACTCGTTGAGCTATCGCCAGGTCGAGGAGATGATGAGCGAGCGTGGTGTGGAGGTTGACCATACGATGCTGCATCGCTGGGTGCTCAAGTATATGCCGTTGCTGGTAGGGCGTTCGTAGCGCGCAAGCGCCCGATTGACGGTAGCCGGCGGATGGATGAGACTTACATACGGATAGAGCAGGTGTGGAAGTATCTGTATTGTGCGGTCGACAAGGCCGGCGTCACGGCGGACCTCCTGCTGACCGCTCGGCGCGACCGCAAGGCGGCGCTGCGCTGCGCTTCCTGTGCAGGGCCGCCGGCCAGCATGGTGTTCCCCAGAACATCACTATCGACAAGAGCGGCGCCAACACGGCGGCAATCGACGGCTACAACACAGAGCATGACGCCGAGATCGAGATCAGCCAGATCAAATACATCAACAACATCGTCGAGCAGAACCATCGGGCGGTAAAACGAAAGAGCAGGCCGATGCTCGGCTTCAAGAACTTCTGGTCCGCGATTACCATCGCCGGCATCGAGATCATGCACATGATCCGCTAGGGCCAGTTGCGCCCGACGGGCTAACTGCGTCCAGCACAGCGGTTCTACTCCCTCGCAGGGTAGGAAACACAGGGTTCCTGTTGTTCTTAAACACATCGAATTTGCAATAGAACTATCTGAGGACACGCCGTCCCGATCCAAGCACCACCGTCCAGCGCTACTCGAATCGACGACCTATTTGCTTCGTAATTGGCCTTGCTTTTATCAGACAAATCAGATGAAGTGCCTTCAGCGTGCAGAGACGCGCTAGTGCAGCTCAAGACTGTAACTGCAGGGGAAGGAAACTCATGGCTCTATTTAACAGACGGTCAGTGATGGCTTTGACAGCGGCCGGGCTAGTTGCCGGCCGCATCAAAAATGTGCTGGCGCAGGACGTCGACGAAGCCGTTCTGTCGACAGATTCGAGTAGCACAGTCGCCGGCCGGTGGAGCGCCGCACGAGCAAAGGCATGGCACAAGCAACAACCCTGGCGGGTCGGGCCTGTTTACGTGACCTCCACCGCCGTCAACCAACTAGAGATGTGGCAGGCGGCCACGTTTGATCCAGTGACAATCGATCGCGAGCTTGGTTGGGCACAGACAATCGGCATGAACACAGTTCGCGTGTTCCTGCATGACGCACTGTATGCTGAGGATCCGGACGGCCTGCTGCTACGGATGCGCCATTTTCTTACGATAGCCGCCAGCCACAACATTAGTACTTTCTTCGTGCTCTTCGATAGTTGCTGGCGTGGCCTGTATGTTCTGGGAACTCAGCCGGCGCCGCTACCCGGAATCCATAATTCGCAGTGGGTGCAGTCGCCGGGTGCGGTCGCACTGTCGCGTCCGAGCCAGTATCCGCGCCTGAAAGCCTACGTGCAGGGGGTGGTGAGCGCGTTCGCCAATGACCCGCGCGTCTTGTTCTGGGACCTCTGGAACGAAGCGGACAACACCGGCAGCAACGATCCAACCAATAAGCAGGCGCTGGTGGCGTCACTGCTGCCCCAGGTTTATGCCTGGGCCCGGGCCGTTGAGCCGTCGCAACCGCTGACCTCGTGCCTGTGGAAGGGCGACTGGTCGACACCTAGCAACTTCAACGCCGTGCAGGCGGTCATTATGGCCAACAACGATATCAACACCTTCCACAATTATGGCACCGTCGAAGTATTTAGCCAGGCGATCACCTGGATGAAGCAGTACGGCCGCCCGGTGCTTTGCACCGAATACATGGCCCGCAACATCGGTTGCCTATTCGACACGACACTTCCAGTGGCCAGGAAGCACAGCGTAGCCGCGATCAACTGGGGTTTTGTAGTCGGCAAGACGCAGACCAATTTGCCATGGGATTCAGCGCAGCATCCCTACGTCGATGCCTCGGCGTATGGCGGTACCGCGTGGCAGGCGACGGTGCTGCCGAGCGGGGCGACGCCGGTGGCACCCTATGCGCTCGAACTACCGCCGATCTGGCAGCACGAAGTGCTGCAAGCGGACGGCACGCCATATCGCGCTTATGAGGTGCAGATGATCTACGATCTATCCACCGGTGAAACCGGCAAAGGCTGAGCTGTCGAATAGCCCGGGGGGTCGGCCGGTCCCCCGTCTTTACAGACGGTTCCGCGGTCAGCGCTCCCGACGCATGCGGCGCGTCGAGTCTTCTGATAAGATCGTTGATCATCCAAAGTTTGGGGTTTCTGTCGTAAGTCTGTGTCTCGGCCGCCTGCTATATGCTGGGAAAGGGCGCAGTTTTGGGACGAGACGAGGGCGATTGACTTTAAGGGCAGCCACTCCGAGCGGGACATTATCCTTTGGGGTGTGCGGGGCGTTGGTGCATGGAGCGGTCGGCTGACGCGGTTTTTGTGGTATAATAAAGATATGAGATGCCCTTCAAACACAACGCGTCGCGCCGCCACCACATCTCAAAGGCCCGTCGCCGGGTAACGAACTGGCCGGTCTATGAGGCTGGTGTGCGGCGGCGTGGCGATCTGACGTTATGCCTGGATGAGGCGGCCCTAGCCGGATAGCACGCCCCGCGTCGGACGACACGAGGTGGTTAACCAGTTCACGCCGAGGTGGCGATTGAATTGGTGCTGACTCTGCGCCTGGTCTCTCATCTGGCTCTACGCCAAGTCGAAGGTTTCGGTGGCTCGGTCCTGCGCCTGCTCGGGCTGGATCTTTGCGTGCCTGACCATTCGACCTTGAGCCGACGTGGGCGCGCCTTTGCGGGGCGTCAACCGCGTGTCGCCCGGCATGACTAGCCCGTTCATGTCGTGCTGGACAGCACGGGCCTGCAGGTCTTCGGGCAAGGCGAGTGGGGTGCCGAGAAGCATGGCCGCATACCCAGGCAATGGCGCAGGCTGCACTTGGCCGTCGATGCACAGACCGGTGAGATCGTGGCACACCGCCTGACCGACAAGGATACCGGCGACATCACGAAACTAGCGGGTCATCTGGCGACCGTGGAGGGGCAGATCGCCAGCCTGATCGCCGATGGCGCCTATGACAGCGCGTCCGTCTATGATGCTGCTGCCGCACGCCAGTTCAACCCACTACCCGACATCGTCGTCCCACCGAGAGCATCTTCGATCGTCAACACTGACGCCCACATACAGACCATTCGCGATCGTCATGTTCACCCAGTCCTGAAAGGCCAAGGGATTGTACCTCCCACTCTGTCGCCTAGGCGGCAAAGCAAAGCGCCGAAACGGGCATCTTTGAACGCTGTCTCATCGACCTCGTTGCGCGACCAGTGGTCACCTCGAGGCAGCGGTTTTTCGATTTCGGCCTGCATCTCTCACCTTACGAACACATCACGTTACCGATGAATGAATCATAACCGGTTCATACGATTCAATAGTTTCGCTAGGATACACATAAAAGAGTCAGCTAGTTGCGGGTAATCGCAAGCCGGCGAGGACCACGGCGCGCTTCAGGCGACTGCGGCAGCCAACGTTTTGGTTTTGACCAATTCAGGGGCAATAGATCCCTGAGCCTGCGATCGGATTGATCGGCAATACGACGCAGGACGTCGGCGAGCCTGGCGCGTGGATCGACGCCGTTCAGCTTGGCGGTGATGATGAGCGTGTAGACGTCAGCCGCGCGCTCGCCACCACGATCGGATCCGGCAAACATTTAATACTTTCGTCCGAAATCGATGTCACGAAGTGCGCGTTCGGCCGCGTTGTTGGTCAGGCAGATCCTGCCGTCGTCGAGAAACCTGGTGGACGCAGGCCAGCGCTTGAGCATGTAGTCCATTGCTCAAGCGCCCTCATTGAGAGTATCCACCCGCCGAGCACCATAGCTGACTTCAGGTGGCTGCGGCAGCCAGTGTTTTTGGCTTTGACTAGTTCTACGGCAAGAGCTCGCCGAGATGGGCCGCATGGCCTGGCAGAAGAACACCGGCTATGGCCGACGCGGCCTTGTGGAGACCGCGATCGGTCGCTACAAGCACGGTATCGGTCTGAAGCTGAGGGCCAGATCAACTGGTGGCCAGCAGGGCGAAATTGCCATCGCCGTCAGCGCCCTTAATCGCATGATCCAAACCGCCAAGCCCATCTCGGTCCGTCAGACCTGATCCTCCGCACTGGGTAGGGATATTCTGCCAACCGCCGGTCCGTGCACCAACGCTCCTGCGGGTGGCCCTCTATCCTAATAGCGCGCATTCTGACAGGCCGCCGGCGATGGCCGGCAACAGGTCCGCACCCAGGAGCCGCCGTGACACGACGCCCCCCGAGCCCGCGAGCTATGCCCACCCCGGTCTGGTCGGTCTTGCGTAGGGTGGTGGAGAATAGCGTCCAGCTGGTGGCGGCCTTCAACCGGAAGCGGCTGCCCAGGACCGACCGCCCGTTCCTGGTCGGCATCCACGCGCCGATGCGCTCGGAGCTGACGATAGAGACTCTGGCGGTGACCGGAGCGATTCCCCGGGAGCTTGACGGACGCTATCTCAAGATGGGCGCGAACCCGGTCGATCCCGACCCGGTCGGCCGCCACTGGTTCCTCGGCGACGGCATGGTGCATGGCATCGCCATCGCGCAGGGCAGGGTGCTGTGGTACCGCAACCGCTGGATCCAATCCCGTCTGGCCGCCGCAGCGCTCGGCCGGACCGCGGCACCGGGCCCCCGCAGGGGGCACAACGACACCGTAAACACCAACATCGTCGACATCGGCGGCCGCGCCTTCGCCGTGGTGGAAGCGGGCAGTTATCCGGTCGAAGTATCAGTGGACCTTGAGGAGCAGCGCTATAACCCGTTCGACGGCACGCTCTGCGGCTCGTTCAGCGGACATCCGCACCGCGATCCGCTCACCGGCGAGCATCATGCGATTGCCTATGACGGCAACATCTGGGATGCGGTCCGTCACGTGGTGGTCTCGAATGCGGGCAGAGTGGTTCGCGACGTGCCGGTCGCGGTGTCACACGGGCCCTGTATCCACGACTGCGCCTTCACCGCACGATTCGCCGTGGTGCTCGATCTCCCGGTCACCTTCTCGATGCGTGCCGTGCTCGCAGGCCACGAGTTCCCGTTCCGCTGGAACCCGTCGCACCGCGCCCGCGTGGGCCTGCTGCCGCGGCAGGGCGAGGCCGCGAGCGTAATCTGGTGCGAGGTCGAGCCGTGCTTCGTGTTCCACGTCGCCAACGCCTTCGACGACGAAGATGGTCGGGTGGTGGTCGATGTCATCGCCTATCCGTCCATGTTCGCCTCGGACGGGAGCAGCCTCGACGCGCTGGGCCGGTTCGAGCGCTGGACGATCGAGCCGTTGAGCCGCCGCGTCGGCCGCCGGGTGCTCGATCCCACGCCGCAAGAGTTCCCGCGCATCGACGAGCGGCGCTTCGGCCAACGCCATCGCTACGTCTATACGGTGCCGGTTCCGCCCGACGGCAACCCGCAACTTACCGGTGCCACCCGGCTGTATAAGCACGATCTCGATGCTGGCAGCCGCTCCGTGCACGAGTTCGGCGACGATCGCGTGCCGGGCGAGTTCGTGTTCGTGCCGGGGCGCGATGGGGCGGCCGAGGACGAGGGCTGGCTGCTCGGCCTCGTCATCAACACGGCGGAGGATACCACTGATTTCACGATCCTCGACGCGCAGCGTTTCGAGGCGTCACCTGTCGCCATGGTCCGGATGCCGCATCGCATACCGCCGGGGTTCCACGGCAACTGGTTTCCGGCGGCGCGAGGCGGAGCCGAGTGAAGGGTTCTGTCAGCCCTCGCGCCAGGGGCGGTCTAGTGGCCGCTTGAAGCCTGCCGTAGCGTCGCAAGCCGTAGCACTGGGAGGATATCGGGATGAACTGCGTGTGCTGTGGGGCTGCGGCAGTGACGGAACGGCCGGAGATGACAACACGCGGATAGCGGCGGTTCCGGTCCCGAACCTGCGGGCGGCAGTTCAACGAGCGCAGCGGTGGCGTGCTGACCCGGACCTGACTGCCCAGCGACATTATCGCCTTCGTGGTGTTCTGCCGGCTCCACTACCGGCTGACGCTGCGCGACCTGAGCGAGATCATGGCGCTGCGTGGCATCGAGGTCAGCTACGAAGCCGTGCGTGACTGAAAGGCAACGCTGCTGCCGGTCATTGGCAAGGAGCTGCGCAAACCCCGCCGCGGCACCGGACGGCAATCCGGCGTGAGCTGGTATGTGGACGAGACCTACCTGAAGGTCCGCGGCCGCTGGACCTACCTGCATCGGGCGATCGACCGGGATGGGAACCTGATCGACGCCATGCTCAGCGAGCACCGGGACATGAAGGCCGCCAAAGCGTTCTTCCGCTCGGCGCGGGCGGTCACGGGCTTCCGGCCTGACCGGGTGACGACGGACGGCCACGGCTCCTACCCGAGGGTAATCCGCACCGTGCTGGGCAAGGCGGGCCGCCACCGCACCAGCGCATACCTGAACAACCGCCTCGAGCAGGACCATCGCGGCACCAAGGGCAGGATCCGATGTATGCGCAGTTTTCAAAAACCACGATGCCGCCCACCGCTTCTGCCGAGAGAAGAGCTACGGGGTGGCGAGACGCGAGCTGCTGCCCGATGCCGAGCACCGCGAAAGCCGTTACCTGAACAACCGGGCCGAAAACTCTCACCGTCCAACCCGGCGGCGAGAGCGGCACATGCAGCGCTTCAAGTCGATGCGGCAGGCACAGCGTTTCCTCTCCGCTCACGCCTTCATCTCCGGGCACTTCCGACCGCGACGCCACCTGATGACGGCTAGCCGATATCGTGCGGTGCGTGCCAAAGCTTTCAAAATATGGACACAGGAAACATGTGCCCAAAGCACCGGGTAATCGTGCCAACCCAACTGGTCCAAGCCTACTTCCAAACTCCACCAGTTAACGTGACAATGCCCATGGCCCGCAACATCAGTTGCCTATTCGACACGACACTTCCAGTGGCCAGGAAGCACAGCGTAGCCGCGATCAACTGGGGTTTTGTAGTCGGCAAGACGCAGACCAATTTGCCATGGGATTCAGCGCAGCATCCCTACGTCGATGCCTCGGCGTATGGCGGTACCGCGTGGCAGGCGACGGTGCTGCCGAGCGGGGCGACGCCGGTGGCACCCTATGCGCTCGAACTACCGCCGATCTGGCAGCACGAAGTGCTGCAAGCGGACGGCACGCCATATCGCGCTTATGAGGTGCAGATGATCTACGATCTATCCACCGGTGAAACCGGCAAAGGCTGAGCTGTCCAATAGCCCGGGGGGTCGGCCGGTCCCCCGTCTTTACAGACGGTTCCGCGGTCAGCGCTCCCGACGCATGCGGCGCATCGAGTCTTCTGATAAGATCGTTGATCATCCAAAGTTTGGGGTTTCTGTCGTAAGTCTGTGTCTCGGCCGCCTGCTATATGCTGGGAAAGGGCGCAGTTTTGGGACGAGACGAGGGCGATTGACTTTAAGGGCAGCCACTCCGAGCGGGACATTATCCTTTGGGGTATGCGGCGGTATTTGGCGTATTCGATCAGCTACCGCCAGCTCGAGGAAATGCTGGGTGAGCGGGGCGTTGAGGTCGACCAATCCACTTTGAACCGCTGGATCGTGCGCAACGGGCCGCTGCTGGAGGAGGTTTTTGTGTCGCGCAAGCGTCCGGTGAGTGGCAGCTGGAGGCTGGACAAGACCTACATGCGGATCAAGGGTGCGTGGAAGTCTCTCTATCAGGCGGTCGACAAGGCCGGTGCCACCGCGGACTTTCTGCTTACGGCCAGACCGCGTTGCGCTTCCTGTGCAAGACAGCCGGACATTACGGCGTTCCCGAAATGATCACCATCGACAAGAGCGGCGCAAATGCAACCGCGAGCGAGAGTTACATTGTCGAACATGACGCGAAGACCGAGACCAGACAGGTCAAATGTCTCAACAATATCGTCGAGCAGGATCACCGGGCGGTCAAACGAGTGGCCCGACCGATGCTGGGGTTCAAGTCGTTCTGGTCCGCAGCGGTCACCATCACCACATCGAGATCATGCAGATGATCCGCACAGGACGGTTGCGCAAGACAAGAGAGTTGCGTCCCGTACAGCAGTTCTACTCCCTGGCCAGCTAGATCAATCCACTTCCTTCAGGAAAAATCGACCACTCCGAAAATTTGCGACAGAACCGCGAAAGACCTTCCTTTCCTGCGCTCGGCTCAGACGACGTGGACGGCCCGGTGCAGGCTTAGACCCAAGCGCCTTCAATCCTGAACCCGACTTGCTGGCCGCTGGGATCCACCGATAGATCGCCGTGCGGCTGAAGCCAAAGGACGCGATAACTGAAGATGGCGTTTCGCAGTAACGTACTCTCTCAACAGCCATCAGCCGTATGGTCTCAAGCGTTCAATGATCAAGCATGCGTCCGTCTCGTTTCACAGCCTCAGGCTAACGCAACACCAGAGCCAAAAAAGATGTGTTCCTACTTACCGTTTACTGAGTAAGCGGACGGAACTAGTTGCTCCATCGGCACTTGCAGCACCTTCGCAATCCGGCTCAAGCCAGTTGCGCTGCCCGGCGTCTTACCTGACTCGATCTCTGCGAGATAACTCGGGCTGCGATGCCGAGACCAGCGAAATCCTGGCGCATGTCCTGACCGATCCCGATGTTGGCGATATAACCGCGGTACCGAGCCAGCTCGCGACGGTGGAGGGACCGATCGCCAACGCGATTGCGGACGGCGCCTATGACGGTGCGTCCGTCTACAAGGCAACGTTCCTGCGCCAGCGCGATCCGCCGCTGGCCATCGTCATCCCGCCGCGTGCGTCTTCCATGGCCAGCACTCACGACACCAACACGTCGACGACCCGGGACCGTCATGTCCAAGACATTGCTGAATCGGGCCGCATGGCTTGGCAGAAGGACACCGGCTATGGCCGACGCAGCCTCGTGGAAGCCGCGATCGGTCGCTACAAGCGCGGTATCGGTCCGAAGCTGAGGGCCAGATCATTTGGTGGCTAGCAGAGCGAAGTTGCCATCGCCATCAGCGCCCTCAATCGCTTGATCCGAACCGCCAAGCCCGTCAGACCTGATCCTCCGCACTGGGTAGAGATATCTTGCCAACCGTCGGTCCATGCACCAACGCTACCAGGATCAGCAAAGCCGTGTACCCCAATCCGACGGGCTGCTAGACCGTCCTCGCTTTCGAAGCCCACTTTCTATCAAAATCGGAGGAACTTCGATCCAGCGAGCATCCTCTCTTATCTCTTCGTCGAATAGACGGAAGACAGCGTCGACGAGCTTCGGCACATCCTGACGCACCATTCCCACTGTTCCCTCGATGCACGCCGCGAAGGCATCGTAGTCAAAGCAACCAATGCTTGGTGCAGTCGACCTGCTCCACTTGCGCGCTCGAAGCCAGCTGACCACGCCTTCGAATGTGATGGTTGAATTGACGAAGAGCCCAGCCGGGAGCAGGTTGCCGGCGGCGACAAACGCGTCAAGCGCTTTCTCCGCCTTCTCGGCGGCATACCCGCACGGCAGAACATGATCGCCGGAGACAGCCATGCCGACCTCTGCATGCGCGGCATGAAATCCGCGCAGCCGCTCGAGCGTATTGTGGTCGTGCGCACGGCCGCCGATGAACAGGAGCGAGGCGCCATCATCACGACGCTTTTCGATACGCTTTAGAATGCAGGCAGTGAGGTTGCGTGCGCCGGTGTAATTGTCCGAGATCACGGACGGTGCCTTGTGGCCGGGAAGGTCAAGGTTAATCGTCCGCACGCCCGCGGGCGCGCAAAGATCAGCGATACGATCGGGGTTAGTTGCGCCGGTGGCAACGATGCAGGTGACTTGGTGCGATATCATCGCACGCGCCGCCTCTTCCTCAAGCTTCGGATCGCGCAACGTGCAGGTGATGATCGGAAAGAGGTCACGCTCTCGCGCCATGCTTTCAAAGCGTTCAGCGATTGCGCCAAAGTAGCGGTTATCATATTTCGGTACGATCATCCCAATAATGCGCGATGTTTCACGACGCAATGCGCTTGCCGGCAAATTGATGGCGTAACCTTGTGCATCGGCTGCCGACCGGATCCGGTCGGCCAACGCCTCGCTGATCCGCCGCTTCCGCCACGTTCCGTTTAACACCGCGCTCACCGCCGTAGGCGAGGTGCCCACGACGTCCGCGAGGTCGTAGATGGTTAGGCGGCGGCTCAGGCGACGATTGTTCATCGATGTGTGTTGACACTTAGCGCCGACTATCGCAACGATGCTCAATCGATTGAGCGCGTGGGCGTCGTTGATACGTGCGGGACTCGTTCGCATGAGGGAGGATATTGTCCGGTGACCAGCCCTGCGAAGACGGGGCCTCGTCGGGTCAGCAGGATATCGGCGCGCATCTTGCGCCGTGACGGCCTCGCCTCGCGGCGATCGGTTCCCTACCACATAAACGGAGGGAATGCGAATGATGCGGAATTTCACGCTGCTTGCAGCAACAGTGAGCGTTATCGGACTGACCAGTCCGCCAGCGTTTTCTGCGACGTCGGGAACGGTGGCGTTCCTGATGCCCGATCAGGCTTCGACCCGATACGAGCAACATGATTTTCCGGGTTTCAAGTCGGCGATGGCAAAGCTTTGCCCGGGCTGCCACGTCGTCTACCAGAATGCGAATGCGGACGCCTCGCTCCAGCAGCAGCAATTCAACTCGGTGATCGCGCAGGGCGCCAAGGTGGTTGTGCTTGATCCCGTCGACAGCGCGGCCGCGGCCTCTCTCGTGCAGATTGCGCATGGACAGGGAGTCAAGGTGATCGCCTACGACCGGCCAATCCCGAAGATGCCGGCCGACTTTTACGTCTCCTTCGACAACAAGGGGATCGGACGCATGATCGCGCAGTCGCTCGTGGCCGACCTCAAGGCACATGATGCCTCGACGTCGAAGGGTGGCGTGCTCGAGGTGAACGGCTCGCCGACCGACGCCGCTGCCGGCCTTATCCGGGATGGCATTCACGAAGGCCTGGCTAGCAGCGGCTACAAGACGCTCGCGGAATACGACACGCCGGACTGGGCGCCCCCCAAGGCGCAGGAATGGGCGAGCGGGCAGGTCACGCGTTTCGGCGACAAGATCGTCGGCGTCGTCGCGGCCAATGACGGCACGGCGGGTGGCGTCATCGCGGCCTTCAAGGCGGCCGGCGTGAACCCGGTGCCCCCAGTGACCGGCAACGACGCCACGATTGCGGGCCTGCAGCTCATCATCGCCGGCGACCAGTACAACACAATTTCGAAACCATCCGAGACGGTCGCGGCGGCGGCGGCAAAAGTTGCGGTGGCATTGCTGGACGGACAGAAGCCCGCCGCCTCGACCACGCTGTTCGACACGCCGACCGAGTTATTCACGCCTGCCCTCGTGACCGCGAAAAACATCAAGTCGGTGATCTTCGACACGCACCTGCAGACGCCGGCACAGGTCTGCACGGGCGACTACGCCGCGCCCTGCCACGCGCTCGGCATCTGAACGGTCTAGGTCGGAGACACGCCATGACGATGACCGCTTCCGTCACGCCACCGCGCGGCGCGCCTATTCTTAGCCTTCGAGGCATTACCAAGAAGTTCGGCGCGGTCTCCGCACTCACTGACATCGATCTCGACGTGCATGCGGGCGAGGTCGTGGCGCTGGTGGGCGACAACGGCGCCGGCAAGTCGACGCTGATCAAGGTGCTCGCCGGCGTGCATCAGCAGACCGAGGGCGAGATCAGCTTCCTCGGCGAGCCCGTCACGCTCGACGGGCCCTCAAGCGCGCTCAGTCTCGGGATCGCAACCGTGTTCCAGGATCTCGCCCTCTGCGAGAACCTGGACGTGGTCGCCAATCTCTTCCTTGGCCAGGAGAGGAACCCGTGGCGGCTCGATGAGGTGGAAATGGAGGTGCGCGCCTGGACGCTATTGCGCGAGCTCGCAGCGCGCATTCCGTCGGTGCGCGAGCCGATCGCCTCGCTGTCGGGCGGCCAGCGCCAGACCGTCGCGATCGCCCGTTCGCTGCTGC
Organism: Lichenicola cladoniae; assembly: GCF_013201075.1. Taxonomy (NCBI): domain Bacteria; kingdom Pseudomonadati; phylum Pseudomonadota; class Alphaproteobacteria; order Acetobacterales; family Acetobacteraceae; genus Lichenicola; species Lichenicola cladoniae. The sequence continues at coordinate 60,274 of NZ_CP053711.1, forward strand.
TGGACCCCAAGATAATCATGCTTGACGAGCCGACCGCAGCGCTCGGCGTGGCGCAGACGGCGGAGGTGCTAAACCTCATTGAGCGCGTGCGCGACCGCGGCCTCGGCGTGATCGTCATCAGCCACAACATGGAAGACGTGCGTGCGGTGGCCGACCGCATTGTCGTATTGCGGCTGGGCCGCAACAACGGCGTGTTCACCGCCGAGACCGGTAACCACGAACTGATCGCCGCGATCACCGGCGCCACCGACAACTCCGTGTCGCGCCGCGCCGCATCGCGTGACCTCGAAGCGACCAACGTCAACGAAAGAGGTGCAGCATGACCGTCTCCGCACCCGTGCCGTCACTGGATCGCGGCGACGAGCGCGTCCGTCACGATGAAGGCCTGCGCGGCGAGCTCCGTGCCTTCCTCGACCGCGTCCGCTCGGGCGATCTCGGCATGTTGCCGGTGATCGTCGGCCTGATCGTCATTACCATCGTGTTCACCAGCCTAAACCCGATCTTTGTCGCCCCCAACAACCTCGTGAACCTGCTGTTCGACTGCTCCTCCGTTGGGCTGATCTCGCTTGGCGTCGTGTTCGTGCTGCTGCTGGGCGAGATCGACCTGTCGATTGGCTCGATGAGCGGGTTGTCCTCGGCAATGCTCGGCGTGTTCTGGGTCAGCTCCGGTTGGCCTGTCTGGGCCGCGATCGTGGCCGCACTGGTCGCCGGAGCGGTGATCGGCCTCGTCTATGCCGAGCTCTACAATCGGTTCGGCATGCCGAGCTTCGTGGCGACGCTGGCGGGGCTTCTGGCGCTGCTCGGCCTGCAGCTCTACTTGCTGGGTGACACCGGCTCGATCAACCTGCCGTACGGCTCACCGATTGTGCGTTTTGGGCAAACCCTGATCCTGCCGACATGGTTGTCGGTCGTGCTGGCACTGGTGCCCGGTGCTGCGATGCTAGCCACCGGGCTTGCCGAGCGCGGGCATCGCGTGGCCGCGAATCTGTCGGCTAAGCCGCTCCGCATCCTGTCGCTTAAGGCCGCCGCCACCACAATCCTGCTGCTGCTTGCCATCTTCTATCTCAGCCTCGGGCGCGGCGTGCCCGCGATCTTCGTGCTGTTCGCATTGCTCGTGATGGCGACCGAATACGCTCTGCGCCGCACGAAATGGGGCCGCTCAATGTTCGCAATTGGTGGTAACCGCGAGGCGGCGCGTCGCGCCGGCATCAACGTTCGCAACATCTATCGCTCAGCTTTCATGCTGTGCAGCGCGTTCGCGGCAGGGGGCGGCATCCTGGTCGCCGGTCGCCTTGCCTCGGCCAGCCGCCAAGCGGGCACCGGCGACGTCAATCTCAACGCTATCGCGGCTGCCGTGATCGGAGGTACCAGTCTGTTCGGCGGCCGCGGCAGCGCCTATTCCGCCCTCCTGGGTGTCATTGTAATCCAGGCGATCTCCAACGGCCTCACGCTCCTCAATCTTTCATCGAGCCTGCGCTACATGATCACCGGCGCCGTGCTCGCGGTCGCGGTGATCGTCGACTCACTCGCCCGCCGCTCGCGCGCCTCACACGGCCGCGCCTGACGCATTACGAAGGGTTCATCATGGCTTCCTCGATCAGCGGCAAGGTGGCCGCCATCACCGGTGCCGCGTCCGGCATCGGCCTCGAATGCACCCGCCATCTCCTCGCCGAGGGTTGTCGCGTGGTGATGATTGACCGGGCGGCGGACAGGCTCCGCGAGCTCTGCACGGAGCTCGGCGCAGGAGCGATGCCACTCACCGTCGACCTGCTCAACCCCGCAGACGTGTCCAGCATCCTGCCGCGCATCCTCGATCTTGCAGGCGGCCTTGACATCTTTCATGCAAACGCGGGCACCTATATTGGTGGTGCCATCGCCGACGGCGATCCGGATGCTTGGGATCGCCTTCTCAGTCTTAACGTTGCCGCTTCTTTTCGGTCGGTCCATGCGGTGGTGCCGCATATGATCGCGCAAGGCTCCGGCGACATCATTTTCACGTCTTCCATCGCCGGTGTCGTGCCGGTGGTCTGGGAGCCGATCTACGTCGCATCGAAATACGCTGTGCAGGGCTTCGTGCACGCGACGCGCCGTCAGCTCGCGCCGCACGGCGTGCGGATGGGTGCGGTGCTGCCGGGTCCCGTGGTCACCGCGTTACTCGCGGACTGGCCGAAGGCGAAGATGGAGGAGGCGCTCGCGAATGGCAGCCTGATGCAGCCCAGCGAGGTCGCCGAGGCGGTGGTGTTCATGCTGACGCGCACAAAGGGTATTACAGTGCGCGACCTCGTCATCCTGCCCAGCAGCGTCGAGCTCTGACACCGTGGATCCTTACTTCCTCGGCATGGTTCTGTCAGCCTTTGAGCCAATGACGGATCTGGTAGCCGCTGGATGGTTGACGTAGCATCGCCAGTCATGGCAACGGGCGGGTTATCGGGATAAGCCGCGCGTGCCTCGGGTTTGCTGCCGTTACAGGGAGGCCGGAGGTGATGGCGGGCGGCTATCGGCTGTCCGCTACTGGACCTGTGGGCGGCAGTTCAACGAGCGCAGCACCGGGTTCTCAAACAGACCTCTCTGTCCAGCGACATCGTCGCCTTCGTGGTGTTCTGCCGGCGGCGCTACCGGCTGACTCAGCATTGCTTGAGATCCTGGCGCTGCGCGGAACCGAGGTCACCCATGAGGCCAATCGTGACTGGGTATGTCTGGTTGTGAGACCTCCTTGGCGGCTTCTACGATCAGTCGAGCCTTGGTGAGGTCGCATGGACCTGCTCTGGTGTTTGCCTCGCGATGATCGGTTGAACACATAGAAGCCAGTTGTTCCTGCACGACCTGGTTTGGTTTTCTGGCAGCGAGGACCCGCTGTCTGCGCGCGTTGTAGGCGACGTTGAAGCCGCGGAGAACCTGCTCGAGAGCACGATGCGAATAGATGTTGATGCCCAATACCTCGCTGCTAATGCGGCCGTTGAAGCGCTCCACCATGCCATTTGTTTGTGGGGTTCGCGGCTTGGTATGGCGATAGTGCGCGCCCAGGCTCGCGCGTACCTTTGCGAAGGCCGGCGTGAAGCAGCTGCCGTTATCGGTCAGCACGTCGGTGAGCGGGGATGGAAAGGCAGTGGACGCCTCGCGGAGGAAGGCAATGGCGCTCTTTTCGGTTTCGTCGTCTTTGACGGCAAGGTGGACCGAGCGTGAGCATCGGTCGATGGCCACGTAGAGAAACCGTTTGCGCCTTTCGCCATTGGCCGTTTTGCAGCTTTGGCAGTTGCTTGATGTCGATATGCACGCAGCCGAGGTCGTATTCGCGGAACGTTCCCTGGCCTTTGGTGGGCTGCTCGGATGAGGGTTTAAAGGTCTGCGATTGAGGCCAGCTGCCTTGAGAATACGCCAGATACTGTCGCGTTTGAGGTGTAGCAGGAAGTGGCAGACGACGAAAGTCAGATCATCCAGAGGAAAGTCAGTTTCACGTCGCATGGTGCAGACGATCGCACGCTCTTCATCAGTCGCCTTCCAGGGAAGTCGGTGCGGGCGCGCTGAGTGATCGAGGCAGTCAGCGGCACCTCGCTTGCGCCACTTGCATACCGTTTCGGCGCTGATGCCGTAGCGCCTGGCTACAGTGCTACTCGGCTCCGTGGATCGGGCGATCTCGATGCGGGTGGTGGGTGTGGTACGGGCTTGCGGATGGATCTGCGGCATGCGTCTCCTGTGTCCGGTTACAGCGGCAAGGCGGTTAAACCTGTAGGCCTAGTCCTGGATCGCCAACCCTACCGGATCCCAACAATGTTCCGCAACCAAACAGCGCCGGATAGCAAGACAAGGCTTGGTTGCGAAGGCTGTTCCATCGGGCACATGTGCCGCCGTCATCCGCGCAGCGTCACCGGTCCAGGCCTTGGGTAGATACAGGGCCCGGTCGATGAAGGCATGTCCGTGCCGCGACACGTAGGCTGCAAACACACCAATCTGACAGTTGGTAATCTTGCCGGCGTTGGTGCATGGACCATCCGGCTGACGCGACTTTCGTGAGCTGGTAAATGGCTGGGATGCCCTTCAAGCTGTCAAACAGCATTGAAAATTGACCCCCATCTGGAGTGCGCCCCTGCGGGTGGACAGGATGGGGCGATCTGGTTGACCCCCTGCTGGAGGGCTTTACAGGAGTAAGGTCATGGCCAAGCATCGCGTCCACAGTATCGAGTTCAAGCGCCAGCTTGTCGCTGAATACACCGCAGGAGAGACGCTGCACGCGCTTGCCAGGCGGCACGACATCAGTCGGAACCTGATCCGCATCTGGATCGCCAAGGCAGAGGCCGGCGCGTTCGACGATGAGGCGGAGGCAGCGGATCTATTGTCTGGATACGAGGCGAAGATCGCAGCGCTTGAGCGGCTCGTTGGACGACAGGCACTCGAACTCGAGTATCTAAAGGGGGCTCTCAAGCACGGACGATCGAGCAGAAACGTTTCTATGTCCGTCATCACCGGCCCGGTGGTCTCAGCATTACCCAGGGATGCCGGCTGATGGGCATAGCTCGTTCGACTTACCACGACACGGTTGTCGCTCCTCGGCAGGATGATGAGATTATCAGCCGGATCCGGGCGATCGGCGAGGAGTTCGAGGCGTATGGCTACCGCCGGATCTGCGCGGAACTGCGTCACCAGGGGCTGGTGGTGAACAGCAAGAAGGTGCGTCGCCTGATGCGCGAGCATGACCTGCAGCCCAAACGCCGCCGGCGATATGTCGCCACAACCGACAGCGACCACGAGCAGCCGATCCACCCGAACCTGGCGCCTGGGATCGACACGAGCAGCCCTGATCAGCTCTGGGTTGCCGATATTACATACATCGCCATCATCGGCGGTTTTGTGTATGTTGCGGTGATCCTGGATGCCTGGTCTCGGCGTGTCGTCGGCTACGCAATCAGCCGCTCCATCGACGCTCGCCTAGCTATCGCTGCCTTGAATGCAGCCATCCAGGCACGACGTCCAACGGCAGGATGTGTGCACCACAGCGATCGCGGGTCGCAATACGCAAGTGCCGCGTATCGCAAAGTTCTGTCAGATCACAAGCTCGTCGGCTCCATGAGCCGCCGCGGTAATCCTTATGACAATGCCAAAGCAGAAAGCTTTATGAAGACGCTCAAGGTCGAGGCCGTCTACCCCATGGCGTACGAGACGTTCAGCGATGTCGCTGCAGATCTTCCCCGCTTTATCGACCATGTCTACAACGCTCGTCGACTACACTCAGCGCTGGGCTACGTCAGCCCTGTTACTTTTGAAGATCAACACGCCCGCCAGCAGGTCAAAGTCGCCGCCTGAAATCGTGCACCCGCAGGGGCGCACTCCAATCGGCGCCGAATATTGACCCCCTTCCGGGTGCCCGATCTTGCTGCTGAGTTTGCCTAGTTCCGGTTGCGAAACCGCCAGCTGTCGTTGCCGGTCTCGATGATGTCACAGTGATGCGTCAGGCGGTCGAGCAGTGCTGTCGTCATCTTCGCGTCGTTGAACACCGTGGGCCATTCGGCAAACAACAGGTTGGTCGTCACCAGGATCGAGGTCTGCTCGTAGAGCCTGCTGATCAGGTGGAACAGCAGTTGGCCGCCGCTCTGGGCAAACGGCAGGTAGCCCAACTCGTCCAGTACGATCAGGTCGAGCCGGGTGAGCTGCTCGGCAAGCCGTCCAGTCTTGCCGGTGCGGGCTTCGGCTTCGAGCCGGTTCACCAGATCGATCACAGTATAGAACCGCACTCGGCGCCCGAGCCGGATGCAGCTCAGCGCTATCGCCACCGACAGGTGCGTCTTGCCGGTGCCCGTGCCGCCGACCAGCACCGCGTTACGCTGCCCGTCGAGGAACGATCCGGTCGCCATATCGCGCACCAACCCCTCGTTGATCGGAGTGCCGGAGAAATCGAAGTCGGCAATTTCCTTGATCAGCGGCAGCTTGGCGGTGGTCACCTGGTAGCGGATCGAACGTGCCTGTTTCTCGGCAATCTCGGCCTGCAGCAGGTTGCCGACGATCTGGCCTGCGGGATGCTGGCGCTTGAGCGCGTTGCTCATCACCTCGTCGTAGGCGGCTTTCATGCCGGCAAGCTTGAGTTCGCTCATCAGCGTCAGAACTTCATGTCGTTCCATGGTTCATGCTCCGTAAGGTGTCGTAGCGCGCGCAATCTGCCAGCGGCTCATGCCGGAGGCGCAGTGCGTCGGGGGTGATGATGTTGGCCGGTGTCAGGGTCGGACGCAGGCGTGACAGGGCGTTGAGCACCACGTCGCTGCTGCACAGACCGGCGGACAGCGCCTCGCCACAGGCAGCCTCTACCGCCGGTAGTCCGTCCAGCGGCACGGCATTGAGGATGGCCACCATCTGGCGGTCGCCATCGACGGATCCGCGCAGTTTGCCCTGAATGCGACCGAGCGCGCCAGGCAGCACCCAGCCTTTGAACGGCGCGCCGTTGCGCAACGCACCTGGCTTGCGTGCCAGCACCGGCACGTAGTGCCAGGGATTGTAGACCGTCTGCTCGCGGCCAAAGCAGCGCGGATGATCGGCTACCGTCTGACCATCCTGGCGAATGTTGATGTGCTCGGCATAAGCATGCACCTCGACCGGCCGTCCGACCGCCTGCGACATGACCGAATACTTGTTGCGATCGAACGTCACCAGGCAGGTCTTGGACACCGCCGCGGTGCGCGCATTGAACCCGTCGAAGCGACCAGCATATGGCACCAGGTTGGGTCGCTCCTGCTCGAACATCTCCCACACCGGACAGTCCCGCCGCTCGGGGTGCGGATGCCCACGCGCATACAGCACGCACTGCTCGAGCAGCCAGCTGTTCATCTCGGTAAAAGTATCGAACCGCAGACGTGGTTTGAATAAACGTCCCCGCATGATGTTGACCTGGTTTTCGACCTGGCCTTTCTCCCAGCCCGACGCCGGCGTGCACGCGGTAGGCTCAACCAGGTAGTGGCTGCACATTTGCGCAAAGCGGCGGTTGAACTGCCGCTCGCGGCCGATCAACAGCGCATCCACTGCGGTGCGCATGTTATCGTAGATGCCGCGTTGGCAGGTGCCGCGGTAAAACGCGAACGCCTTGTCGTGCGCGTCGAACACCATCTCCTGCGCCTGGCGCGGATAGGCGCGTACGAAAGGCATCCGGCTGTGACAGAGCCGAACCTGCGCGACCTGCACCGAAGTGGTAATGCCGTGCATGACCACGATCTCGGTCGACCAGTCGAACTGGTAGGCCTCGCCGGGGGCAAAGCTCAGCGGGATGTAGGCGTCTGAGGATCCGGTGCCGCGCTTGCGTTGTCGTGTTTGGGCATAGCGGCGGACGGTGTCGTAACCGCCCTCAAACCCCTGGGTACGCAGGTCCTCAAAAATCCGAACCAGATCCAACCGCTCCCGGTTCGCCAGCCGGTCATTGGCGCCAAGTCGCTGCTCGAGTTCCTCAGTCCAGGCACCGAGCTTGGGTCGCGGCTGAACCTCGCGCTCGTAGGAAAAGGCGGTCTCACCGGACCGCAGCACACGCCGCACCGTGTTGCGCGCAAGATCGAATTCCGCGTGATCTGCTTGATCGACTTGCCGTCGACGAAGTGCGCCCGCCTGATCCGGGCAATCGTATCCACTTGGCTGTGACAACGAATTTTGGCCCAGTTGTGCTGATGAATTCTGGCCCACCTCCCGGTGTTTGACGTGCTGGTCCTGGCCGCGGCCAGGACCAGCACGTCGGTCGTCTTCTTGGGTTCGCGGTGTCAGGGCTTGGGCGCTTTGCGCTGTGCCGTCGTACGGCGGAACCGATAGGAGTCTGTGCCGGTCGTGATGATGTGCGCGCGGTCAGTCAGGCGATCGATCAGCGCCTTGCACAGACGCGGGTTGGGGATGACCTGTGACCATTCGGAGAATGGCAGGTTGGTTGTGACGATCACCGCCGCCTTCTCCGCCCTGTCGGCGATGACCTGGAACATCAGCTCGCAAGCGGTTTCGGCGAGCGGCACGTAGCCCAGTTCGTCGATGCAGATCAGGTCCAGCCGCTCCCAACGACCCAGCGCGCGGCTGAGCTGGTTGGCGTGCGCCGCCTCGGCCAGCTCGTTGACCAATGCCGTTGCCGTGGTGAACCGGACCCGTCGCCGCTGCCGGCAGGCGGCCACGCACAAGCCCGTCGCCAGATGGGTCTTTCCCGTGCCGGCATCGCCGACCAGCAGGATCGGCTCTGCCCTGGTTATGTAGTCGCCTTCGGCCAATGTCCGCAGTTGAGTGGCGGCAACCCCGGAGCGGTCGAATTCGAACGCGTCGAGGGTTTTCATGCGCGGCAGTCTGGCCTCGTGCAGCAGCCGCGCAATCGCCCGGCTCTCGCGCTCCTCCATCTCGGCGGCCAGCAGCGCCTCGAGGTAGCCGATGTGGGAGTGTCCCTCGCGGGTGGCGGCGTCTGCCAGCCGCGCGAACTGGCCGCCGATCGTCGGCATGCGCAGCGCCTTGCAGTGCTGCCGGATGGCTTGGTCCTGGAGGTCGGCCATCATGCCGTGCCCGCGCAGGGCGCCGAGAGCAGCACGTCATACTCGGCCATCGTCGGCATCGGCCGGTCGTAACGGGCCAGTTCGCCAACATCGACCGCACAGGGTTGGCCTTTGCGCAGCGCTGCTTCTGTCAGCAGATAACGCACCGCCGCCACGTCACAGGCCCCAAGCGACACCGCCGCGGTGACCGCGACGCGCAGCTTGTCGTGGCCGAACTCCTGCCCCAGCGCCACGACCGCCACCATGGCGCGGGTGCCATTCTGTTTGCCGTGCCTGGCCAGCAGCCGCTCCCAGAGTTCGTCGTAGCAGGCGGGCCAGCGACCGGCCGCGCGCCATTGTGCCAGCGGCTTGGAGCCTGCAAAGGCGCCTGGCTTGTGGCTCAGCACGTCCAGGTAATGCTCAAGGTCCAGCACCTGCTGGCGACGGCTGTGGCAGCGCTCGTGCCGTGCAACCCGGCGGCCGGCGTGCCAGATTTCGACGTGCAGCGGATATACGCGTGCTTCCACCCGCGTGCCCGCGCGGAGCGGCACCGAGTAGGCGTTGGTCTTGACCATCACGCAGCCCTGCTTGTCGACCAGAGGTGTCGTCACGTCCGCTAGATCGAATCCTTCGGGCACACGCGCCAGAAGATGCGGGCGCTCCGCCGCCATGGCGATGCCGACAGGCTCCGTGCGGCCATCCAGGATCCGCGCCTCGTCGTGACGGCACCCGGTCAGCAACAGCGCATTCAGGGCGTCCAGGTCGGCAACATGGGGCACCGGGACAAGGTGGTTGCGGCGGAAGTAGCCGCCCTCTCCCTCGATGCCGCCTTTCTCATGACCCTCGCCGGGCGTGCAGAACTCCGCCTGGAAACGCCAATGCGAACGGAACGCCACGAACCGGACCGTCTCCTCCCGCCGGTAGCCCCGCAGGATTTTGCGCACCGCGCTGGCCAGATTGTCGTAACGCAGCAGCCGGAACACGCCGCCGAAATAATCGAACGCATGCTCGTGCGCTTCGAGAAACGCCTGTTGCGTCGCATGCAGATACGCCCGGTGGAACGCCGCCCCGCTAGCCATCGAGCGCATCGCGAACACCTGCACCCTGGTCCGCTCGTCGCCCAGATCGACCCAGGCCTCATACCAATCCACCTGGGCCTCGACGCCCACGGCGTAGCTCTGCGGCACGAACGTCTCGCGCCGGACCAGGCCCAGGGCCCGTTTGCGGGACCGAACATGGTTGCGCACGGTAGACTCCGCGACAGCCGCGTCCGGAAACTCGGTCAGGATCCGGCGGTAGATGCGCCGTGCCGTATGCCGCTGCTTGCGCGGCGCACGTCGATCCTCGTCCAGCACCTGATCGATGAACGCCATGACCAGGCCGAGTTTTGGCTGCGCTCGCGCCGGGTAGCGATGCGCCGGCGGCACCGCACCGACGATCGCCTGCCGCACCATCCGTCGATGAACCCCGAACTTGGCCGCCACACCGGCAATCGTGCCGACGCCAAATTCATGCTCCTGACGCAGCTGCTCGAACAATTCCACTCTGGCTTTCCAATCCACTCCGAGCCTCCTGGCAGAACCAGGATGACCGTAGGTTGAGGGACGGAAGGTGGGCCAAAATCCGTCAGCACTCTGGGCCAGAATTCGCTAGCAGAGCCACCACTGCCAGCATCTCCCCACCACCCATCTGCATGGGCAGCATCATCTCAGATCAGGGGGGGTCAATTTTGGACGCCGATTACCCCACCCAGGGGGTCAATCTTCCACGCTTATCTACACGAAGCGGATGTAGTCGCGCCTTACCTGCTCGCCGGCCCGGCCGCGGAAGGCGTGGTTGCGCGCCACGATGCGCTCGCCCATGCGCCCACCCAGCCAGTCGCTGGAGAGGAGCCGGTCCAGCGCGACGGCCGTCTCAGCCCGGGCCTCCTCGTCGATGAGTTCGTGCAGCTCGAAGTCGGTGCCGACGTAGCCGCGCGAGGTCATGACGACCGAAATGTGCTTGAAGTGGGCCGCGAGCGCGAGGAGGTTCGACCGGTCTCCACGCGCCACGAAGAGGGCGAAGGTCTTGCGGAACTGGTGCGGCGACAAGGGCCAAATCCTGCCCTCGTGCAGGGACGCGCCGACATCTCGGGCAAACGTCTGAAGCCGACGCGTGATCGCGCCGGTGGAGACGGTACCGGTGCTCGATGGCAATTTTTGTATGGGCACGAACAGGTCGGCCCCATCGGTGTCCTCTTTTAGGATGGCGCTGAGCGCCTCCAGGCACTCGACGGCCCGCACGACCGGTTCCGGCGCCACCCAGCGCTCAGGCCTGCCCATGGGCTCGTCACTACCCTTGAAGAGGCGCGCGGCGATGTAGGCCTGATCGGCACCGGTCTCGCCGAGCGGGTGGTGCTCGACCGCCCCGGCCTGCATGGACAGGATCTCGCTGACGCGCATGCCGACGAAGCCCGCGACTATCACGAAACAAGCGGTCGAGAGGTGAGTCACGCCCCTCAGGGTCGTCCACGCCGGCGCGATACGTGAGCGACACCAAGGCGCCGACACCGGGAACCGTCATCAATCGCCTGCAGACCTGGTCCTCCTTGACGATGGCCAGGACCTCGCGAGGCAACCTGGCAAACTCGCTCCAAAACGCCCAGCGTGCCGTCAGCATCGGCTCCGCGATCCGCTCCAGCATGGCGTGCCCCGTCACCAGCTCGCGGATGCGCGCTGCCAGCTTGCCGCGGCTCACCTCGCCGACCTTAAGGCCGAAGCCGCGCAGCAGCCGCGCAAGGTCTGCTCCAGGTCCATGGCCTTGATTTGCATCTGCTTGCGCGCGGCGAGAAGCGCCCGGACTTCCTGCGAGGGGACCGACATGCGGTGCACGGGACGATACCAACCCATGCGCAGCAACTGCGCGATCCCACGGGCATCACGGCGGTCCGTCTTTATTGCCATGGCCGATAGCGCGGCCTTGACGTGGCGCGTCTCGAGCAAAACCGTCTCGTATCCTGCCGCCTGCAGCCCGTCATACAGCCACTGCGATAGTGGCCCGACCTCCAAGCCGACGCGAACGATCGTCACGCTGAGACCGCGCAGGAAGGCGACCAGCGTCTCAGGTTCGCTCGCAACCTTCGCTTCCCGGATGACCTTGCCGGTCGCATTCAGCACGCACAGGCTGCTCAGCTCCAGCGATGCGTGGATCCTAACATGGTGTTCCATGACCGCCCTCCTGATGGACGGACCCGAACCGCGTTCGGGCCCGCGTTGTGCCATCACTCTGGAAGCGACCCGCCCCAGATGTCAGCCCCGGTGCAGGCCCATTACGGCATCTACCGGACCCCCAACACCAGAAATCTTCAAACCAAATCCATTTCACCCTTATCCCGGAACCAAACAGCTCGTGTGAGTGGGCTCGACCATTCTGCTCACGTCAGGTCTTCGGAAGCGAACCCCAGAAGCCAGCGAAGTGTGAGATGCGGCCTTCGTCGTTCAGACGCGCATAGCTGTGCGCCGTGAGGAACTCCAGGCCATCCGAACTGATCTGGCTCCATTCTGCCAGTATCTGACCATGCTGCTCCAAGTGCCAGTTCAGTCTGAAGCAGCTGCCCGGGTAGAGCGCCTGAAAGCGGGCAACATGCGTCAGTAGACTCTGAAGCCCGCGGCCGTTCACACCGGGATTGGAGAAGGCAACATCCTCTGCTACGTTCGTGCGCAGCACCTCTTCTCTTTTTGCAACCGACCTCTCGGCGAGGGCGCCGAGATAGTTCATAAACGTGGTTCGCAAATCCTGATTGGTCATTCAGATGCTCCGGGTCGGCTGGCCCTATGCCATTCGTGTACACTCTGAGCAGTAAGGTGCCTGCGAGCCTCGGTCTATGACACGGAATCCAGAAAAGATAATGGGTCGTCCAGATCTGACGGAAGCGTTCCTCGAAGTCATTAGCCTCGTGCGTGCGCGGGCAACACTCTGGGGCACAATTCAGGCGGCTGGTCGTTGGGGCGTGTCGTTCCCAAGACGCCATGACCTACTGTTCTTTCGCGTTGATTATGGGTCGTGTCAGTTCGTCCGGGCGGGTTCCGGGGCGGTTGGGCTGAAGACCGGCGATATCCTCCTGGTAGGCACTTCCGCCTCGTTCAGGTTAACATCGGACCCAGAAGCCCAAGCCCAAGCGGTCGATAGCTGGAAACTCGTGGCCGCTACGGGCTCCCGCGAGATGCGGCTTGGGCAGGGAGATGAGGCGCCCGTGCTGCTCCGCGGCGGGCGTCTAGTCTTCGATGCTACCATGGAGAGATTACTGGTCGATTTTCTCCCCTCATTCGTTCACGTCACCCCTCCGGCTCCGTCTTGGGAACGGGTGCGCGCACTCCTTGCGATGAACGAGGCGGCTGCAGCAACGGACGGGGTTCAGAGTAGGTTCGTTGTGCCACGGTTGATGGAGCTTCTCCTGGCCGAGCTGCAGTGCGGCGAAGCTGTCGTCGCCAAGCTAGGGAGAGGCGGGATACGTCCGGCTCTTACCGACTCGATGGCGACAAAGGCGTTGGCAGCATTGCACGGCGACATAGCAAGAAAGTGGACGACGGCCGAACTGGCCCGGCTATGTGGTAAATCGCGGTCCGGCTTCAGCGCCCGCTTCAGCCAGACCGTTGGCATTGGTCCAATGGCCTATATCCAGCACTGGCGAATGGCGGTTGCCAAAGACCAGCTGAGAACGGGGCGACGGAGCGTGACGGAGATTGCTTACCTCGTCGGCTTCCAGTCCAGCAGCGCATTCATCACTGCCTTTACCCGGGAAAACGGTTGTTCGCCGACCCGCTGGAAACGGCGGGCTACTGATCTCGACCAAGATGATTGAGCCTAAAATGAACACAGCCGCCGGCACCCGTGAGGAAGACGTTCAAAACAACTTTCCTGCACTGACTCACTATCGTTCGTAGGATGCCCAACGAGGCGCCGCCTTCAGCTTCGAAGGATTGTCGAAACGGGTTTTAGAAAAGCCTCGAAAGACGCTTTCAAGCTAAAGCTGCGAGGACAACTTGCCGTCCCGTTGCGGTCCTCTGATCCATTTTTCAATCAGATCGGGCCGACATTCGACATACTCGACGTGCAGACCGTCCGCATGCTTGGCATAAAGCATGCGGCCCGTCGGCACGTCCGAGATGGGCTGGGTGATATGCCCGCCCTCTGCCTCGATCGTCCGTTGCGCTTTGTCCAGGTCGTCCACGATGAACGGGCCGTAGCTGTCGCGGATCGGGGCGAGCGCCTCGTCGGTGCCCGCAACGATGAACACGTCGCCGATGCCAACCAGGTCCCATTCGCCAAACCTTAGCCGCAGATGCGGCGAGGAGCCGTGCAATGCCTGAAACGTCCTGAGCGCCTTCTCGAGGTCGTTGGTAAAGACGCGGGCATAAGTCTTGAGGATCATCGGGGCCTCCCTGGTAGTGAAAGCAATGATTGGCGAACGATGCCCTGCAGCTCAGCTCCAGTGGCCCCGTCGCGGGCCTGTATTGAAAGACCATGTATGAGGCATGCGGCCTACCGCGCGAGTGCCGCCGCCTTTCGACTGTCCAACCAACGGAGCAGTTTCATCCCGAGTTGGTTTTGAAACGCCCGGCGACGCCCCGCCATTTCCACTGCAAGGCTGTCATGTTCTGGCGCGCAGGCGATCATTCCGCTTGAAACTATGCATCCCCGGCCAGCGCCTCTACCCGCGACCGCCCGCGCGGAGTGTTCCAGCAATTCCGTGAGGGCCTGCTCCAGCGTCCCAGCCCGATCCAATCGCGTCAGGTCGAAACTCATGGTCTCGGACCCGTAGCGATCCAACGCCTCGCGATACAGCTCCGCCTTGCTACCGAAGGCGGCATACAAGCTTGGAGGGGTGATGCCGATTTGCAGACGTGAGCGCCATGATCGAAGCGCCCTCGTAGCCGTGTGCCCAAAACAGCTGCATCGCTTTTTCCAACGCATCCTCGCGGTCGAAGCTGCGGGGGCGGCCTGCGCGCGCATTTGCCGCTTTGGCCATCGTGAAACCCATCTGCTCAGGCCGCCACGGCCGATTTCGCGAACGCGGCCAGCTCGCGGTCGAATCGCCCGGCGGACCAAAAGAACGGGCTATGGCCGGCGGCGGCGTACACCGACAGCCGGGCCTGACGGCTCAGCCGCACAATGCGGGCGGCGGCTTCCGGGAACAGCCAGCTATCCCTGGCCCCGAAGGTGACCAGCGTCGGACCACAAAAAGCCGCCAGCCCCCGGTCGATACCAGGATCGGTAAGCCGGCCCAGGCCGGTCTGCACCGCCCTGGCGACCATGCCGTTGTAGACAAGCATTCGCTTATACTCTGCCAAGGGCGGCGGAGACGCGAAACACAGGTCCAGGAGAGCGAGCCATACTACCGCGGCACTGACCACCAGCAGACTACCTTGCAAGTAAGGACTGTTCGGGCCGAACTGGAACCTACAAGAGAGAAAATGATTGAACATACGGTGGAAGAAGACGTGCCAACGGCGCTTGACCGCAGGAATTGTTCCGGCCGCTCTCTTTGCCTTCAGCTCAGAAAAGAGCGTTCTGATCGTGGTTGGGGTAACACCGTCCGCATGCATCACCGCTTGGATCATGTCATCGGCAAGCAGTTCTTCCAGGCTCGATTGATGTTGAACGAATTGCCGATTGGTGGTGAAGGCTGCGCTCGTGACGCTCTTTATGGGCTGAAATCCGGCAACTAAATGACAACGCAGACGACCGACCCATGATCGGTAAAAGATCGGCGTCACCGGCCAAACGCCCACATGGCCAGCGTAATCATGGGCATCAGCTGATTCACGATGTGTTCGCCCCGTTCGATAAGGGCGACAACGTCATCCTTTAACAAGGGTGCATAAAGACGAGTTAGCAAGGCGATCTTCTGAATACGGTGAAGCATCGACGTGCCCTTTCCAGGGTTGAAGATACGGTGACACCGGAGCCGTCGCGGCAGGTAGCTTGACTTGTAGTGGAGCCTGCCGACTAGGGCCGTGAAGCCACCGGTACGTGCCCGAAGCGCGGGTCTTGGCAACCTATTGTCCCAGGGTCGATCCCCGCAGTGCCGCAAGCCGGAGCCGCACGTCGGTGCGGCTCGGCAGATCGGCGTGGCCGCGATCAGAGAAGGCCTCCTGTTCTGACTTCAGGAACGTAGCCGACGTGTCGTGCCGCATGATGTGCGGTTTGCGGCTATCGCTGCACATTGTCTAGGCTCTGACACATTTGGCCGTGAGTGCCGTCGCTGCGTGCCTATCCTACTCCAGCGAGCATTTCTCATGCCCAGCCTTGGAGCAGAAGCTCGCCTTCGTCAGGCCGGAAGGGTCACCCGCAGCTCCAGGCCGCCGCTTTCGCGGTTATGGAGCGTAATGCTGCCGCCATGGCCCTGGATGACAGAGCGTGCCGAGGTCAGGCCTAATCCCACGCCGCCCGTGGCGCGGTTACGCGACCGTTCCAGGCGATAGAACGGTGCGAACACCTCCTCGAAGGCCGTAGTTGGGATGCCTGGGCCGCTATCTCGGACGGCGACTACGACCGTGTCTTCCCTGCACCTCAGTTCCAGCTCCGGCGCGTGGCCATACTTTACCGCGTTATCCACCAAGTTGGTAAACGCCCGCTTCAAGGCGAACGGTTTGCCCCGGTGCACCAAGTTGTCCAAGCCGTCGTAGGCGACCGGATGCCCCTGGTCAGCGTAGTCGTCAGCGATAGTGCGGAGCAGCTCGGGAAAGTCGAACGTCGTCACCTCCTCGTCCTGCAAATCGTCGCGGAAAAAGGCCAGCGCCGAGTCCACCATCGCTTGCATGTCGTCCACGTCGCGGAACAGCCGCGCCCGCTGATCATCGTCCTCGATGAACTCGCCGCGAAGCCGAATCTTGGTCAGCGGGGTCCGCAAGTCGTGGGAGATCGCGGCCAGCATGGCGGTACGGTCGCTGACGAACGCCTGTATCTTCGCCTGCATCGCATTGAAGGCCCGGACCGCTTCCCGCAATTCGACAGGCCCGGCCACCGGCAGGGCCGCAGCGCGCGGGTCGTTGCCGAAGCGGCGGACCGCCTCAGTGAACCTGCGGATGGGCCGCGAAAGCTGGTAGGCCGCAGCCACCGAGATGCCGATGACCGTCAGCGTCAGGACCGCCAACTTGATACCATTCCTCGCTTTCTGGTCGAGGCCCCAGAACCGCGTCGGCGCCGTAAACACAACCCAACCGCCATCCTGCACCTCGACAGCGAGGACGTAAGAACCTGGACCGGCGCCGACGCCGGTGTCGAGGACGCTCCTGTCGGCCGTTGTCGCGCTGCCACCGGCGAGGCGTAGGACCAGGCGCTGGCGACCATGCTCGGGCGCGAAGACCTCCGGCTGTGGCGGCTGGCGGTGCGCTGCTGCGTCGAGCGATACGGCGCCGGCCGAACCGGGTGCCTGAACATCGACGCGGAAGCTGCCGTCCGCCACGGCCGCGGCGGCAACCTGGCGCCCGGCAGGCGGAACTGCCTCAAGCAGGAGGACGATGTCGTTGATTCTGTCTACCAGCCCCATTCCGCGCGCTGAAGGCCGCACCCAATCACCAGCGAGCAGGGCGGCGCCGTTGGCCAAGGCGAAAACGAGTCCGATCACCACGATGATGGTCAAGGCGAAGCGCCGCGCGATGGTGTCCCGCAGCCACGGCGGGCCTGTCATCCGCGGTGCACGGCGGGAGTGAAGATGTAGCCCCCGTTCCGGACGGTCCGGATGAACTGCGGGCTCTTCGCATCCGACTCCAGCTTTCGCCGCAAGCGGCTGACCTGCACGTCTATGCTGCGGTCGAAGGCGGCGTGAGTGGCGCCGCGGGCCAGGTCCAGCAACTGGTCGCGCGTCAGCACGCGCTGCGGGTGCTCGGCAAAGGCGAGCAGCAGGTCGAACTCGCCGCCGGACAGGATCATCAGCGTGTTGCCGGCCGACCGCAGCTCCCGCCGTGCCACGTCCAGCCGCCAGCCGCAAAACTCCAACATGGGACGGGTGGCGGTCGCGGCCGGGCCTGCCGCAACCCCCTCGGTGCGGCGCAGGACGGCCTTGATCCTGGCCAGCAGCTCCCGCGCGTCGAACGGCTTGACCAGGTAGTCGTCAGCGCCGATCTCCAGCCCTACTACCCGGTCGGTGTGGTCGCTCATCGCGGTTAGCATAATGACGGGAACCTTGGACTGCGCGCGAAGCCGGCGACACAGGCTGAAGCCGTCCTCCCCCTGCAACATGACGTCGAGGATCACCAGGTCGATCCGTTCCTTCTCCAGCGCCGCGAACATCCCGGCGCCGTCCGCCGCGACGGTCACGGGATGGGCGTGGCGGCGGAAAAAGCCGGTCAGCAACGACAGGATGTCCTCGTCGTCGTCAACGACCAGGATGTGAGGCAGGATGTGAGGCAGGGAAACCATGCCCCATCGTAGCGCAGTACCGTACCGGATTGATGACCGAGTATGTGCGGGATGTGTCTGTCTGACAGCATTGTTGCAGCCAGCATGCAAGTGGAACATCAAGCGGAAACCTGGCCCCTCTAGCGCTCCGATCTCGGAACAAAAGGCGCTGAGATGGAACCTCTCGACACGACGGCCGGCGGCAAACGCCGACAAGCGGCACAAGAAGGGCCACGCAGAGCAGGATCACGGGGGCCTCGATGGCAACAAGGAGGACAATGGCTTTGCGGAGCGGTGCTACTCGTCACCGCCGTGGCGCTCACCGCTTGCGCCCATGCCCCCGCCGATCCTGCAGCACGTGCCGAATTTCAGAAGAACAACGACCCGGCCGAGCCGACCAACCGTGCCATCTTCGGCGCCAACCAGTACGTTGATCGCAACGCTCTCCGGCCGGTGGCGCGGAGCTACGCCACATACGTGCCGGGCGCCGTCCGTCGCAGCTTGCACAACTTTGTCAGCAACCTGGAGGAGCCGAGCACTGCCGTGAACGACGTGCTGCAAGGCAACGTAAGCCGCGCCTGGAACACCACCCAACGCTTCGTCGTCAACACCACGGTGGGCGGCGCAGGGCTGTTCGACGTCGCCACGGACTGGCACCGCCCGCACCACGAGGCTGATTTCGGGGAGACGCTCGGGGTGTGGAATATCGCCCCCGGCCCGGCCGTGCAGCTACCACTCTTTGGCCCCTCGAACGTCCGCGACGCCGTTGGCAAGGTTGGCGGGCTAGTCCTGGACCCGCTGACTTTCGTGGGTGGTAGCACTCTGTCCACTGTGACCGCGGTGAGCGGTGGCGTCGGAGTTGTCGATGGCAGGTCTCGCCTGCTCCCCACGACTGACAGTCTTGAGCGGTCTTCGCTGGACTATTACGCAACGCTACGAAGTGTCATGGCTCAGCGTCGCGCCTCTCTCGTTGCTCAAGCTAAGGTGGGCGTGGTCAGTGAGGAGAAGGGACCGCCTAATCTCGCCCCCGCAGACGTGTTGGCGAAGTAAGTGGCGCCTGCCCTTGCGCCCTTAGGCATCGCGTTCCAAAGGCAGGTGTGCCGGTCGAGCGGCACGGATTGAAGCACGCATCGATGCAGACCGGCGACTGCACGCCCAGCGAAGCGCGGCGGATCGCATTCGTCTTGCAACATGCCACAGCCGAAGATACCCGGCACAACAGCGGAGCAATAAGGTGAAGGTTATAGCAATTATGAATTATATTCAGGACAAGGAAAAGCTCCAAGTGACTTGGCCTGCCCATCTCTTATATAGACAAGGCTTCCTTGAAGATGGCCGATTGCGCGCCGCTGGGCCGTTTGCTGACGAACTCGGAGCGTTGTGGACACTCGAAGTCGAGACGGTCGATGAGGCGGAGACGATCGTCAAAGGCGATCCATTGGCTGAGGCAGGTGTCTGTGTGAGTTCGAAGCTTTATCCTCTTGGCCCTGTTGTCGTGTCGCCGGTCAAAGTGCCGATTTGAAATGGGTATGTGAGTGACTCATGGATGATGATGTGGTCGGTGACGCCCGCTTCTTTGCCCGAAGCGGACCGTACAGCTTGGCGGAGGTCGCCCATGCGGCAGGGGGAACCGCCGCCGCCTCCGATCTGATCTTCGATGGTGTGGCCCCCCTACAGTCTGCCCGCGCCCAGCAAGTCAGCTTCCTGCACGATCGCCGCTACGTCGGGGTGCTAGACACCACGCAAGCCGGCGCAATACTGGTCCCGGCGGATTGAGCTGCTGCCGGTTCTGTGGACACACATCTCAAGCTGACGCTTTGATACGCTCGAACTCCATAGGGCTCAGATATCCGATGGTCGAGTGGCGTCGGCGCGGGTTGTAGAACCGCTCGATGTAATCGAACACGTCAGCCCGGGCCTGGTCCCGGGTGCGATACAACCTTGCGAGCTGTCCGCTCGGTTTTGAGCGAGGAGAAGAAGCTCTCCATCGCTGCATTGTCCCAGACGTTACCCGACCGGCTCATGCTGCATGTGACGCCGTGATCCACTAGCAGCTTCTGAAACTGCTCACTGCTATATTGGCTTCCCTGATCCGAGTGGTGGAGCAGCGCGTTTGGTTTACCACGGCGCCAGATCGCCATCATCAGCGACGTCGTCGAAATCGGGCAGGCCACGGAGATAGGCCCGCAGGTGCTCGACGCTGAGGAAGCGCTGGAACGTCGTCCAACGCAGATCCTGTGCGTCTGTCTTGCGCCCGAGTGTGTCCAGCGCTGCGATGCGCAGGTCGATCTGCCGGCCTTCATCGTGACGGACGGCAGCGCGGTCCAACCAGCCTAAGGCTTCGGCCGGACGGTGGTGGGTGATCAGCCGTTCCGCGATGTCGCCGGCGAAGTTCTCCGACTGCGGATTCCGAGGCAAAGCGGCCGGTGATTCCGATTGAATGCGGCCACTGATTCCAACGAATGCGGCCACCCCATCGGGGCTGGTTTTGAAGTCGACGATCTGATGCCCGGTAGCGTGGCTCCCATGACGAGTGGGGGACGCGATGCCAGCCGAGAGAGTGTCGATGCGCAAGGTTCGCGAGGTTTTACGGCTGCGGCACGCCTGTGGGGCGAGCGAGAGGACAATTGCCCAGTCGGTGGGGATCAGCCGGACGACGGTGGGCGAGTATCTGCGGCGGACAGCGGTGATCGGGATCACCTGGCCGTTGCCGGCGCAGATGGACGATGCCGAACTGGAGCGGCGGCTGTTCACGCCGGCCGGGTTCGATACGGCCCTGGTTCGGGCGGCGCCGAACTGGAACCATGTCCACGCCGAGCTCCGCCGCCGGGGTGTGACCCTGGTGCTGCTCTGGGAAGAATACAGAGCAGAACATCCGGACGGCTACGGTTATAGCCGCTTCTGCGGGCTCTACATCGGCTGGCGCCGCGGTGTCAGCGCCACGATGCGACAGACGCACGTTGCCGGCGAAAGACTGTTCGTCGATTACGCGGGCGACACCGTGCCGGTGTTCGACGGGGCGACCGGAGAGGAGCGGCCGGCGCATGTATTCGTCGCGGTGCTGGGTGCGTCGAATTACACGTATGCCGAGGCCAGATGGAGCGAGGGGCTGGCGGATTGGATCGGCGCGCACGTCAACGCGCTGACGTTTCTGGGCGGCGTGCCAAAGCTTCTGGTCTGCGACAATCTGCGCTCTGGCGTTACGGCCACCTGTCGCTACGAGCCCGGGATCAACCGTACCTACCAGGAGATGGCGGCGCATTACTGCACGGCGGTGCTGCCAGCCCGCGTCCGCCATCCACGCGACAAGGCCAAAGTTGAAACCGCGGTGCTGATCGTCGAGCGGTTTATCCTGGCGCGGCTGCGCAACCGGCGGTTCCTGTCACTCGGCGAGCTCAACGAGGCGATCCACGCCGTCCAGGGCGACATGAATGCCCGACTGATGCGCAAGCTTGGCGCCAGCCGGCGGGAGTTCTTCGACAGCATCGACCGGCCGGCGCTGATGCCACTGCCAGCCGAGCCCTACGCCTATGCCGAGTGGAAGCGCTGCCGGGTGGCACCCGACTACCATGTCGAACTGCACGGCCACTTCTACTCGGTCCCGTCGCGTCTGATCCGCGAGCTGGTCGAAGCCCGCATCACCGATACGACGATCGAGGTGTTCCACGCCGGCCAGCGGGTCGCGGCGCATCCGCGGTCGGCGCTGCGCCGGCGGCACACGACAACACCCGAACACATGCCGAGCGCCCATCGCCGCTACGCCAGTTGGACGCCGGCGCGGATCCTGGCGTTCGCTGCCGAGGTCGGTCCGGGCACCACCGCCCTGGTCGAGACGATCATGAGCGCCAAGCCGCATCCCGAGCAGGGTTTCCGCGCCTGCCTCGGCATCCTGCAATTGGCCAAGACTTATGGCGGCGCTCGCCTGGAGGCAGCCTGCCAGCGTGGCGTGAGCATTGGCGCCCGCAGCTACGGCTCGATCGCCTCGATCCTGCGCAACGGTCTCGACCGCGCATTCCAGGAGGATCCGGCCCCCGATACCGCTCCCGTGCTGCACGAGAACATCCATGGTCGCGGCTACTACCACTGACAAAGGAAAACCCGATGCTTGCCCATCCTACCCAGGAACGCCTGATCGCCCTTGGCCTCGGCAGCATGGCCAAAGCGTTCGACGACCAGCGACGACAGCCCGACATTGCAGCACTGAGCTTCGAGGAGCGGCTGGCACTGCTGATCGATCGCGAGAGCACCGACCGGGAGAACAAGAGACTTGTTGCCCGCCTGCGCTTCGCAGCGCTCCGCCAGGCGGCCGTGGTCGAGGACGTCGACCTGCGCAGCGCACGTGGACTCGATCGGGCATTGTTCCAGAAACTTGCAGCCGGGGACTGGATCGACCGCAAGCAGAACCTGCTGATTCTGGGACCAACCGGTGTGGGCAAGTGTGGCTTGCCTGCGCGCTCGGCCACAAGGCCTGCCGGGACGGCCGCTCTGTCGCCTACTACCGGATGCCCAGGATGCTCGAGGCTCTCGCACTGGCCCGTGGCGACGGACGTCACGCCCGCATGCTGAAGACGATCGCCCGGGTGCAGGTCCTGATTCTGGATGACTGGGGTCTCACGCCGCTCACCGCCGAGCAGCGACGCGACCTGCTGGAGATCATGGACGACCGTCATGGCAAAGGCTCGACGATCGTGACCAGCCAGGTTCCGGTCGATCATTGGCACGAGGTCATCGGCGATCCGACCATTGCCGATGCGATCCTCGACCGCCTCGTCCACAACGCCCACCGCCTCATCCTGAAGGGAGAGTCACTCAGAAAACAGGCCGCAAAGGCGATCATGCTTGACGCCGAAGTCACCGCCTGACCCCATAACCACGTCGATGACGACCCCGGCCGGGATCATTGGAATCCCTGGCCGCCTTCGATTGGAATCGGTGGCCACCATCGATTGGAATCAGTGGCCGCATTCATCGGAATCCGCACTCCGACCGGCCGCCGGCTTCGATCGCAGCGATATAGGCGTCAACATCGCCCTCGAGATCAGACAGCTCCCGCAAATGCAGCGACACCATGAACCGGCCGCGCGAGTCTCCGAAGTCATCTCGTCCGCGCACACGCCGCAAAGTCGCAAGACGGGCGTGCAGCAGACGGCGCAGCTCGGCCCGGCCTTCAGACCCAAGCGCCGGACCTGACGCCTCAAGAAGACGATCGGTCGTGCCGTAGCCGTCCGCATCAAGCAGGGACAGCAGTTCGGCGGCCAGCGCGACGGGGTCACGGCTGGGAAGCAGCGCCCAGAGCCGTCCTAGATCGGCACCAGCGTCGCGGAACACGTCACCCAGGCTGCCGCTGCCGTCGTCGCTGCGCTCGAACACACCCTCGGCAAGTTCCAGGAACAGACGCATCTGCGTTGTTGCCGCCCGTGGATCCGCCTGTGCGAGCGGACCAGCGATCGTCTCGCGTAGACCCTCGAGCTCGCGGACGAGCGGCCGCACCTTGTCCCACTCGATGAACCCACGCGAGCGCTGGATGGTCCGCAGCCGCTTCTCCATCTCCGCTGCCAGCCGGGTGCCACCGTCGGTGCCGGCCAGGACGAGGCGCAGTGAGCGCCCAAGCGCCGGATCGCTTTGCGCCTGTGCCATCAGCAGCTCGGCCAGGTGCCGGGCGCCCAGTTGTTCCAGGGTGTCGACGCTTAGTGCTCGCGACCGCTGTCAGGTTGCACGAAATTGGGGTCACTGCACGAAAGAGGCTCCTCCTCAAACTCTGTGGAGCTTGATCTTCATCCCGAGTGACAGCGCGTTCGGTGTGGATGAAAAGCATAGCACAATGGTCGCCTGGCGCTTCTGTCAAGCTCGTAAGCGTCTCATGTCTTGACGAATGTTGGCTGATTTCGGCCACTTCAGACGGTGCCGGCACCTGTCCGCGGTGTTCGGTCCGATCGAATGCCCGCCATGGTCATTACGTCCGACATCTCCAGGATCTGGCGGCGCAAGGGGCGGTCGTGAGGCTCAGCATCCGGATGGCGCGATGGTGGTGCCGGAACCGGTTGTGCGAGCAGAAGACGTTCGCCGACCAGTTGCCGAGGGTAGCGGCGCGCCATGCAAGGAGGACCGACCGTGTGGCGGAGTTGGTTCGATTGCTTGGCCACGCCGCCGGCGGCCGGCCAGCGGAACGCCTGATGGCCCGGCTGGGTATGCCGGTCAGCGACGACACCATCCTACGGCATCTGAAGCGGCAGCCTGCGGCCCGCACCGGCACGCCACCAGCCTGTCGCGTGGTGGGCATCGACGACTGGTCCTGGATCAAAGGCAGTCGCTACGGAACGCTGATCGTCGACCTGGAGAGGCGTGAGGTCGTCGACGTGCTGCCGGATCGCTCCGCCGAAAGCACCTCTCGATGGCTCAGCCAGCATCCCGAGGTCGAGATCGTCAGCCGCGACCGCTGCGGACTCTACGCCCAGGGCGCTCGACAGGGTGCCCCACAGGCGCGACAGGTCGCCGATCGCTTCCACCTGCTCCAGAATCTGCGCGAGCGCATCGAGCAGCAGTTGAGCCGCGGCCATCCGATCAAGGCTCCTTTCCCGCAGGTTGCCGATCCGGACCCGGTTCAGGTAGCGCCGTCGATCCCCTACAGCCCGGGCGGGGAGCCGGAACTGGCGGTGCATCACCACCTGGTCAAGCAGGCACGGCGTGACGTGAGACAGGCGATGTTCGACCGTGTCAGGGCGCTGCGCGACGCCGGCCAGTCCCTGATCGCCATTGTCAGGGAGACCGGGTTCAACTGGCGGACGGTGGCGAAGTGGGCGCGGCTGGACGTGTTCCCGTTGCGCCGCATCATGACCCCGAAGCCGAGCTCGCCAGCCTACTGTGAAGCACATCTGGCACGTCGCTGGGCGGAGGGATGCAAATCCGGACGACGACTGTTGCGGGAGATCCAACCCCTTGGCTATACCGGCAGCCGCTCGCATCTGGAACGCTTGCTGACACAATGGCGCGTGGCCGAACCGGGTTGTCGCACGACGCCTAACCCCCTTTCGGTGAGTGCCGCACCCGCCGCCGAGCCGCTACCGGCGGCGATCGATCCTGCGAACGACCACCTGATCTCGCCGATCATTGCCGCGGTGCTGTGCATGAAGCCGCGTCCGCTGCTGACGCCGCGTCAGGTTCCGAAAGTGCAGGCGCTGAAGGAAGCATCGCCAGACTTCGTCGCCATGCGCCGGTTCGTCATGCGTTTTCGCGGCATCATGCGCAGCGGCGATATCGACAAACTTCCCGGCTGAATCGATGATGTCCGCCACTGCGGCATCTATGCCATACAGAGGTTCGGCAGGTCGTTGCTGCAGGACCTCGATGCAGTCCGACATGCGATGACCGAGCCCTGGAGCAACGGGCAGACGGAGGGACAAATCAATCGCCTGAAGACACTGAAACACGCGATGTATGGTCGTGCTGGTGTCGAGTTGCTGCGGGCTCGCATGATGCCGCTTCTACCCGCTGTTTCTCACACAGATTGAGGAAGAGCCCATTTTGTGCAGCCACGCAACTGCCTGTTCGAAATATCATGCAGTCAGCCCTGCATTTCCCTGAAGCTAACACATTGCAGTTAATTGAAAGTCCTGTCCGGGATTTTCATGCAGCGCGACATCGATGTACTAGGCCAACGCCAATGGCTCAATCACGCCATCGCGGAGGCAACGCTGGCTCTTCTCGGCTTATTTTTGCTCATCATGCTTAGGCGCACAGGCTGCCTGCCAACTGGCGAACAACGTCCCGAGCAACGCCTTGGTATTCAGACCGCAATCATCTTGCAACAATACGCTTGCTCGCATCGACTGTGAAGCCTGCCCGGTTTCTAGATCTCCACAAACAGGCCGAAACCCGTTGAAACATCCCGAACAAAAACAATACATGGATCGCAACGGCCTGCCACGCTACCTCGATAAACACATGCGGGCTAGTGCCAGTATCTCACAAAGAAGACTTTGATAAATAAAGAGTTACTCCGTTCGGGTGCAACTTTCTAATACCTTACCAATTTCTCCTTATAATGTTATGTGGGTAGTGGCAAGCTGAGACTGGTGCACGTGCGCGTGTCCGGCGGATCGCTCTGGGATTTCGCACAATGACCCTTCAGAATCGGATACCGATTAGCTTCCTCTACCTGAGCGCGTTCGTAGATGTGTTATGACTCTGTTTTCTCAGCGTTCTGTCAGCGCTAAATCAGACATTGGCGAGACTGCAGGCGTGTCTTCAAGCGCATTTGAATATACCCTTTTGCGCGTACTTGCTGGAAATATCCCGCACCGCATCTATGCAAAGGATATCATGGGCCGGTTCATCTTTGCCAACGGGGCAGTGGCCCGGGGCATGGGCGTGTCCGACCCTGCAGAGCTGCTGGGGAAGACTGATTTCGACTTCTATCCATTTGAGTTGGCAACGGAATACAATCGACAAGAGCAGGAGATTTTAACGCACGGGCGATCGATTCTTAATCAGGAAGAACACGCCAGATACCTGCTCCTCAAAGACGAAGCTTGGATGATAACAACCAAGGTAGCAGTGCGTGACGATACAGGCCAGATTATTGGGCTGGTGGGGATCAACTATGAGGTAACTACGCAAAAGGCCGCTGGACTGGCGCTGCAAGCTGCTCACGCGCAAGCGGCGGAGGCGACGGTGCGGCTGCAGGCCAACGTTGCACGGCTGGATCTTGAAGTGAAGCAGCGACAACGCTTCGAACGGAATCTACGCCATCAGGCAATGCACGACAACCTCACCGGCCTGCCAAACCGAGCCTTGTTGATGGACCGGATCGAACAGGCGATCGAGGTCGCTAAACGGCAAAATCAGCAGCTGACGCTTTTATTTCTCGACTTCGACCGGTTTAAGATCGTCAATGACAGTCTCGGTCATGCCGCCGGCGATGAGTTATTGCGCATCGTGACCGGACGGATTGTCCGCCTTCTGCGCCCTGGTGAGACTCTCGCTCGCATTGGCGGCGACGAGTTCGTCCTTGTGCTTGCTAATCCGATGCCTGCCGAAACACTTGCAAACTTGACCAGCCATCTCTCCCGCATCGTGGCAAGGCCTGTGCACATTGCCGACCGCGAAGTCTGTGTCACGTGTAGCCTGGGTTATAGCGTCTACCCGCAGGACGGTAAGGACGCAACGACGCTGCTCAAGCATGCCGACGCCGCGATGTACGAGGCCAAGAAAGATGGCGGAAACCGGATGCGACGCTACGCGCCCGGTCTGAGTTCGCAATCGGGCGAGCGATTAGAGGTCGAGACCCAGTTGAAGCAGGCTCTCCGACGAGGCGAGTTCCTGCTGCATTACCAGCCGCAGATCCAGATCGCCAGCGGTCACATCGTCGGTGTAGAGGCCTTGGTGCGCTGGGAGCATCCGGTACGGGGATTGGTGCCTCCAATGCAATTCATCCCGCTCGCCGAAGAGTCGGAGCTGATCGAGGCGATTGGCGAATGGGTACTTCGTACCGCATGCGCCCAGGCTGCTGCGTGGCAGCGGAGCGGATTGCCAGCTATACGCCTCGCTATCAACGTTTCGGCGCGCCAGTTCCACGACCCCGCGCTGGTATCGGTAGTTGCCCATGTGCTCGCCGAAAACGGGCTTGAACCTCAGCATTTGGAGTTAGAGATCACCGAGAGCATGTCGATGAAGGATCCGGAGGAGAGCTTCCGCATCCTGGCCAGTTTCAAGGCACTCGGCATTAGTATCGCGATCGACGATTTCGGCACTGGCTACTCCAACCTTGCCTATCTCCGTCAATTTCCCGTACGTCGCATCAAGCTGGATCGGGCGTTTGTCAGTGAGCTTGGTACTCAGTCGAGCAGCCACGCCATAGTCGAGGCGATCGTTGCCATGGCCCACAAGCTCGATCTTCAGGTCGTCGCCGAGGGAGTCGAGACTGCCGAACAACGCGATCATTTGCTGCGTTACGGATGCGACGAGCTGCAAGGTTATTGGTTTTCGCGGCCAGTCGATGCGGCCGCGCTTGGCGTTCTGTTGCACGAGCAACATAAACTTGGGTGCGGTTGTTCCGTCGATGTGGCAGTGGCCAATGTTGGACGGATGGATTCAAAAATGGGTAACCCAATAGATAAAAAGGGCGATGCAGCGGAGCTTGACGTCGAATGCGACAGCAGCCACGTAGTCGGCTTTTGACGCGGGACGCTGACTTCGGGTTTTTCTGGGTTCGTTCGAACACGTCGCCTTTTGAATGTTTATGCAGCCGCGATCCGCGGGAGCTGTAACATGTCGATCAGTGAAAACCGTCCGCCTATGGTAGAGACATGGGATGCCGTTCAAGCACAACGCCTCCCGCCGCCACCACATCCCGAAGATACGTCGTCGGGTCACGAGCTGGCCGGGGTATGAGGCTGGCCTTCAGCGGCGTGGGGACCTGACGTTCTTTGTGGACGATGCTGCTATGGCCGGGTAGCATGCCCCGCGTCGAACGACATGAATGGGTTAGCCGGTCTATGACGAGGTGGCGATCGAGTTGGTGCTGATCCTGCGGCTGTTCTTCCATCTGGCGCTACGTCAAGTCGAAGGCTTTGCGCGTTCGGTCCGGCGACTGCTCGGGCCGGACCTTCGTGTGCCTGACCATTCGACCTTGAGCAGACGGGGCCGTGCTTTTGCAGGACGTCAGCCACGCGCCGCCCGGCATGATAAACCCGTTCATGTCGTGCTGGACAGCACGGGCCTGCGGGCCTTCGAGCAAAGTGAGTGGGATGCCGAGAAACACGGTCGTATTCTCAGGCAGTGGCGCAAGCTGCATCTGGCGATCGATGCGCAGACCGTCGAAATCGTGGCGCACAGCCTGACGGACAAGGATGCCTGCGACATCACGCATGTTCCAAGCCTGCTGGCGACGGTGGAGGGGCGGATCGCCGGCGTGATCGCCGACGGCGCCTATGACGCTGCCGCCGCACGCCAACACGAGCTGCCACCTCATATCGTCATCCCGCCGAGAGTCTCTTCGGTCGTCAACCCTGACGCCGACACCCAGACCGTTTGCGACGGGTCATGTCAAATACATCGCGGAGCAAGGACGCCTGGCTTGGCAGAAGGCCAACGGTTATGGCCGACGCAGCCTCGTGGAGACCACGGTCGGTCGCTACAGACACATCATCGGTCCGAAGCTCAGGGCACGATCCACTGCAGGTCAGAACGGTGAGGCCACCATCGCCACACGCGCCCTCAACCGGATGATACAGATTGCCAAGCCGATCTCCGTGCCAACCGTCTGATGTGATATCCGGGTAGGTCGACTCAAGGCTTCATCCCGATCCGTGCACCAACGCCCTCCCGAAACGGAGTCTGGTTCAGTCTGAGAGCATTCCAGGGAGCAGGGTCACCGGCCAAGCCGCCATACCCCTTTCAGCTACCTTCCTGAGTTGTTGCGAGGAGGCGCCGTCCTTTGCCTGAGCGGCCATGCCCTGGTAGATCCCCAAGAAGAGGCGAGCCGTCCCGTCTACGTCGGCGCCAATCGGCAGTTCGCCGTCCATCACTCCTGCCGCTAGATGCGCGCGCAGTCTCTCCAGGCTGCCGTCACGCATCTGCCGTGCAGCGTCGGTAATCGCCTGCGGCCAATCGTCCGACAGCGCCGCCAGCATCGCCATGCAACCGGCTGGACCGTCCGCCGACTCCGGCAGCATGTCCGCCGCGGCCATGAGCATATTTTCTACGCCGGCCCGTGCGCTTTCAGCATCGTCGAGACGACTCCAGAGCGCGGCACCGACGGTCGCCGCGTAACGGTTGATCGCTTCCAGGTAGAGCGCCTCCTTGCTGCCGTAGGCGGCATAGAGACTGGGCGATCGTATGCGCATCGCATCGCAGAGCTCGGTCATCGACGCCGACTCGAAACCCTTGCGCCAGAACAGGTGCATGGCTGCATCCAACGCCACCTCACGATCGAACTCCCGCGGTCGGCCGGTCATCACCATCACACGCCTTCTTTGCCGTTTAGCACATAACTCCATTGACCGGCGCGATCAACGGCTCCACCCTGTTATGTGTCATACGGCACAGAACTGGATTTGACCATGCTGATCAGCGGAAAGCGCGCCTTTGTCACCGGCGCAAGCAGGGGAATAGGCGCGGCCATTGCCAGGACGCTCGCCGTAGAGGGCGCGGACGTCGCGATTGGCTATCAGAGGTCTACGGGTCTTGCCGAGGCGGTGGTCCGCGACATCCGCGCGCTTGGGCGCAAGGCTGTCGCGATCCAGGCGGACAGTGCGGACGTCGCCGCGGTCACGCGTTCAGTGCAGAAGGCAGCGGAAGAGCTCGGCGGGCTCGACATTCTCGTTAACAACGCGGGGATCCTGCGCACCGGCGAGTTGAGGGACATGTCTCTCGAGGACATCGACGCGACATTGAACGTTAATGTCCGCGCGCCGATCGTGGCCGCCAAGGCGGCGGTGGCCTATCTAGGCGAGGGGGGACGCATCATATCGATCGGCAGTTACTTCGCCGATCGCGTGCCGGCATCCGTGCTCAGCGTCTACGCCGGTTCGAAGTCGGCGCTCATCGCCTTCACTAAGGGCTTGGCTCGCGAGCTCGCGTGTAAGGGGATCACTGTCAATTTGGTGCAGCCGGGTTCGATCGACACCGACATGAACCCGTCGCAGGGACCTTACGGCGACGTGCTTCGGCAGTTCATCGCGACCGGGCACTATGGGACCGGCGACGACATCGCCAATGCGGTTGCGTTCCTGGCAAGCGACAAGGCTGCCTACATCACCGGCTCTTCACTGACCGTGGACGGCGGAGCAAACGCCTGACTTCGACAGTCAGAAGTCTCGCTTGTCTCGACTGATGCCTAACACGCCGAAACACCGAAGACCGGAGTCCTGCCACTTCGCCTTGAGTCTTAATCCTGGAGTATAGAGATGCCTGCTTACTTCATACTTGACATAAGCGTCGCCGATCCAGCCAAGCTAGAGCAATACGGAAGCGGCGTTTTGCGGCTTATACAGAAACACGGCGGAGAGTTCATCGTACAAAGTACGGATCATGAGGTCATCGAAGGAAACTGGCGGCCGCAAACGCTAGTCATCGTCCGCTATCCGAACCGGCAGGCCATTCATAGTCTATACAATGATCCAGAATATGCTCCGCTGAAAAGACTGCGGCACGAAGGGGCATATACCAACTCGCTGGCTGTCGACGGTCTCTGAGAATGTTTCTTAACGTGCATCACGGCATTCCAGCAATGTGCTGCTTGGGCTAAAAGGAAATTGACAAAACCTTCAGCTAGAGCGGATTCGCTGAAGTACTCTGGTCATCGAGACCACAGAATGGATTGACCTTGCCTGCGAGGCGCACGAGGCATTTGATGCCAAGCTTCCAAACGTTTGATACACAGGGAGCCCGTGTTGGTTGAGCGGCAGGTCGCTGCCGAGGTCGGGGCTCTACTCGACATCTTCAATAGCAGGCCTTCTGTCCACAATCAAAAAGCTCAAACTTCATTCTTTGTTGCTTAAGTTCACTGCGCCGCTATCGATCATCGCTAATTAGTCATTGTTACGATCAAAATGACAGGTAAAGCATCGCTGGAGGCGCCGGCGCAGCATTAGTTAGAGGCGATGAGCAAGCGGCAAGAGACCATCGCCACAGTCCCCATGCAAAACCCAGATGCTCCTATATCGGTCAAGAGCCAGACAGCGTTGATTGAGTTGGCCCGGGTGAACGGCAGAGATAGCCGAAGATTTCACGGGCCACGAAGCGCTTCAGGCAGCGGATAATCTCGGGCTTGCTCTTTCCCTCGGCAGTGCGTCGCTTGACGTAATTGAGGGTAGGCTGGTGAGCGCGCATGCGCACGATGACCACACGGTACAGGGCGGCATTAGCCTGTCGGTTGCCGCCGCGGTTGAGGCGGTGGCGATTCGTCTTGCCGCTGGAGGCCGGGATCGGGCAGGCGCCGCATAGCTTGGCCATAGCCGCCTCGGAGCGGATGCGCTCGGGGTTGTCGCCAACGAGGATGAGCATTTCGGCGGCGGTGCCTGCGCCCATCCCGTGCGCCTTGACCAGCTCAGGGGCGAGTTGGCTTGTCAGCTGCTCGAGATGAGCGTCATGGGTTTTGATCTCCTCGTTGAGGGTCAGCCAGCGCCGGGCGATGGCCCGCAAGCTGGTCTTGGCCGAGGCTGTCGTCGAGGTGAGTGGGCCTGGGCGCAGAGCGGCGAGGTGTCGGACCAGCGTCATCTTGCCCGCCAAGCGGTCGAGTTGCTCGCGCAGGGCCGAGGGTGCACTGACGATGATCGCTTTCAGCGTCTGCATAGCCTGGCTCCGGCCTTTGACCGCAGTGTCGCGGGCCACCTTAAGGTGGTGGATCATCTCGACCCTGTTCGTGCCGGACTTCGGTAATGCCATGGCCTGACCGGCAAGAACACTTCGGGCGGCGCTTTCGGCGTCGAGGGCATCGTCCTTACCCTTTTGGTGCCGCAGCTGACGATTGGGGCGGTTGACCTCGAACACGGGGTAGCCGTGCTCGCACAGGAAGCGGGAGAGGCCGGCACCGTAGGACCCGGTGCCTTCGATGCCAAAAGCGCGGATTGATCCCAAGGATTGCGCCCAGGCCTGCAGAGCCTGATAGCCACTGCAATTGGCTGGAATGGTTGTGGTTCCGAGGCGGGCTCCGAGTGCGCTGATCGCCACGGCGGCATGGGTGAGCTTGTGGGTGTCGACACCGATAATGATGTCGGTGCTGGTTGAGATTTCGTTCATAACGTGAGGCTCCAGGCCGGTGCAAGGGCCTGACGATCGAGCGGGCGGACAGGACTGTGATGGGAGGGCGGCCCTCAAGCTCCTATGAAGTCACAAACCATTCGACCGGCAGGTGCAGCCTGGAAGGCCGACACGTCAACGCAATGACACGAGGTCAATCCCAGACAAGGGTCAGGCCTTCCAGGCCGCAACCGTATACTCACAATCCCAGCAGTTTCCTTTGCTCATGGAGCAGAGCATGCCGGTGTCGGCGAGCAACTGGCGATAGGCATGAGACGCATATTGGGATCCACGATCGGAATGATGCAGCAGGCCCGGTGCTGGACGCCGGTTGGTGATCGCCATCTGCAAGGCGGCGATGGTCAGTTCCTGCGGCATCGTGTCGCTCATCGACCAGCCGACCACGCGTCGCGAGAACAGGTCGAGCACGACGGCCAGGTAGAGCCATCCTTCGGACGTCGCAATGTAGGTGATATCGGCCAGCCACGTCCGGTTTGGAGCAGATACCTCAAACTGTCTATCGAGCAGGTTTGGGGCTAGCGGCAGGGCGTGCTGGCTGTCGGTCGTGCGCGGTCCCCGCCGCTTATACCGGCCCTGGATACCGTGATGGCGCATCAAGCGGGCGACCCGGTTCACGCTGACCTGGTGTCCTTGAGCACAAAGTGCTGCGTGCACCCGCGGACTGCCATAGATAGCGCGGTTGTCGGCATGGACGTGGCGGATTTGCCCGGTCAGGTCGCGGTCGGCAATAACACGTGCACTTTCTGGTCGTCCGCGCCACGCATAGTAGCCGCTGGCACTGACCTCAAGCACCGCACACATGAGCCGGACCGGGTAGACCCGCCGGTTGTCATCGATGAAGCAGAACCTCATCTCGCTGGGCCCGAGAAGATGCCGATGGCTTTTTTTAAAACGTCGCGTTCCATCTGCGCATGCTCGAGCTCGCG
Source organism: Lichenicola cladoniae (assembly GCF_013201075.1). Classification (NCBI taxonomy): domain Bacteria; kingdom Pseudomonadati; phylum Pseudomonadota; class Alphaproteobacteria; order Acetobacterales; family Acetobacteraceae; genus Lichenicola; species Lichenicola cladoniae. Next base: position 93,806 of record NZ_CP053711.1, read on the forward strand.
GCGAAGGCGACGGATCTCCAGCTGATCGGCAGACGGCACTATCTTCGAAACTGGCAGAGCAGATCCAGTCGATGGCCTTGCCACATCGTCCGCCGGACCCCGCCAACTCCGCAGCATCGATGGCTGGATGCCCAATCCGGCCGCGACCTGGATCAGCGGCCGCCCACTCGACGCCAGCAACGACACCGCCTCCCGTTTGAAGTCGTCCGTGAACGATCGGCGCGTCTTGTTTGTCATTATCACACCTCGCCCCCTCAGGAGCTTATACGAGGTGTCCACCAAATCAGGAGAGGGTCAGTCCTTGGCGACCTAGTCGTCTTGTGATTCAAGCTTTGGATGTGGACCCGAGTGAGCCGTGGCCGGATGGCCAAGATTGCGAAGAAGACGAAGCGCTACCCGAGTGACCTGACGGACGCAGAGTGGCTGTTGATCCAGCCACTTCTACCGCCTGTTGCGAAACGGGGCCGCAAACCGACGGCAGACATGCGCGAGATGCTGAACGCCGTCCGCTACATGGCACGCAGCGGCGGCGGATGGCGCATGCTGCCGACGAACTTCGGACCGTGGCAGACGGTCTACTGGTGGTTCAGACGGTTTGTCCGGCGGCTGCTGTTCCGCACGATCCACGACGTGGCGTTGATGCTCGACCGGGAGCGCGCCGGACGTGAAGCCAGCCCAACAGGCGGCGTGCTGGACAGCCAAACGGTGAAAGCGCCATCAGCGGAACTGCGAGGCTATGACGCCAACAAGAAGATCGTCGGCCGCAACAGGCATATTGCCGTAAATACCGATGGACGCCTGCTGATGGTCAATCTGACAACTGCCGACATCTCGGACAGCGCGGGCGCGCAACTCATTTTGGACGGTATTCGCAAGCGTTGGCCATGGCTCAAGCACCTGTTCGCCGACAGCGCCTATGACAGGACGAAGCTGATGGACAAGGCGGCCCTGCGGGACCTTGTTCTGGAAATCATCCGACGCACGGACAAGCAGCTCGGCTTCAAGGTGTTGCCGCGTCGGTGGGTGGTGGAGCGGACGTTTGGCTGGATGATGCGTTGGCGTCGCCTGGCGCGCGACTACGAGAAGCGTCTCGATGTTTCCGGCGCCATGATCGAGGTCGCTATGGGGAGCCTGCTTCTGCCCCGGATCGGCCACCCATAAACATTCTCAAACGGTCTCTAAGCACGGCTGGCCCCAGCATAAAACTTATAGCGCCTGCCAGCGTTTCAATACAAACCGGATTATGTCCATCCAGGAATGCATTAATTGCGAGCAAACTCAGGGCCAAAAGGAAGAACACCATGGCTAGCGTAGACAATCCAAGCGAGACCGGTGGCCGTGTCATCGCTGCCAGCAAAGTAAGCGGGTACAAGCGTCTACAGCGAGGCCGGCGAGAAGCTAGGCAACGTGTACGATGTCATGCTAAACAAGGTGTCTGGAAAAGCAGAGTATGCCATCCTGAGCTTTGGCGGCTTTCTCGGAATCGGTGATAAATATCATCCGCTGCCTTGGAATCAGCTGAAATACGACCCTCGCCAAGGCGGCTATGTGATCAACCTCAGCCGGGACCGACTTGAAGGCGCACCAGCTTACGCAGCCGGTGAGATGAGTGTGTGGGATGATCTCCGCGGCCATGACATCGATGATTATTATGGGCATGGAACCGGTCTCGCTTCCTAACAGGCTGCGGAAATTTTACGGCTGCGTTGCCTGGAACCTCTGATTTCAGGATGTGTGGAAGTTGTTATCGAACAGGCTGGCTGCGGGGCGGTTGGTAGCAACCGTGTTTTGCAGACCGATCGTGCGTGGGTTGGTTTCGGATGCTTTTCATATTGAAGCTCTCAGCAGCTTTGGTAGTCGAATGAGATTGGCGGCGGTCGCGGTTAGGGTGACGATCCAACCGACGCGGCCGAGGCAGCGGTGCCGGGTCTTTCGCAGCCCGGCCGTGGCCTTGATCCAGCCAAATGGCTCCTCGATCCGCTTTCGAATGCGCTGGCTGATCGCATAGCCGGGGTGACGGGTGGTGCGGCCGTCGATGGCAGAGCGTCTACCGGACAGGTTCTGCGCCACGTGCGGCGTGACGCCCATCGCGCGCAGGTTCGCGACGTGCTCTCTGGTGTCATAAGCCTTGTCCGATCCGACGGTGATCCGGCGCCCCCGCGCCGGCCCTGCAAGCATGGTCTCGGCCGTCTCACGTTCTGCCCGGCCCGTCCCATGCGTAGTGCGGACGTCGACAATCAGGCCGTGCCGGTTCTCGATCAGTAGGTGCCCCATGTAGCAGAGCCGAGACGGTTGACCATCGGACTTGCGGTAGAGCCTGGCATCGGGATCTGTAACTGATGCATGCGTCTCGTTGCTGCGCTTGTCGCCCCGGAAGTCGCGCTCGGCATTGCGGCCTGAGCCGGGCGGATCATCGTCGCTGCCATCCTTGCGCCGGAAGCTCTTCATCGAGGCCCACGCGTCGATCAGCGTGCCGTCGACAGAGAAATGCTCGCTGGACAGCAGCTGCTTGACTGCCGGATCGTTCATCACCGACAGCAGGAACGCGACTGCGATATCGCCTGCCAGCAGCCGAACCCGGTTCTTGGTGAACACTGTCACATCCCAAATCGGCGCGTCCATCGAAAGCCCGATGAACCAGCGAAACAGCATGTTGTAGGTGACCTGCTCCATCAGCTGGCGTTCTGAGCGGACCCCGTAGAACGCCTGCAGCAGTAAGGCTCGAAGTAGCTTCTCCGGCGCAATCGAGGCACGACCACGAAGCGAGTAGAGCTGCGAAAACCGCGGCGACAAGCGTTCCAGAGCCGCGTTCACCAGCGGCTGGATCGCCCGCAGGGGATGGTCCGACGGGACCAGCGCGTCCGGGCTCAAATAGCTGAACAGTGATCCAGTCTGATCGTCCGTCCCGCGCATCCCAGCCTCCAATCCCGCAGGATTAGAGAATCAGATCAGCGCAATCTTTGCACCTGAATTTCCGCAGCCTGCTAGAGGGTGTTATGAACTTTCATAAGGTCTGCGGCCTCGCTTGAGCATGTATCCGACGAAAGCGATCACGTGGAAGCCGGCGAGGGTTGTGGCATAGCGTTCGTAATCCTTGACCAGCCGACGGCAGCGTGTGGCCCAGGCGAAGGATCTTTCGACGACCCAGCGTCGGGGCAGCAAGACGAAACCACGCTTTGCCTCTGGCAGTTTGACGACATGCAACTGGATGCCTTCGGCGGCCGCCGCCTTCGCCGCGACCTTGCCAGTATAACCCTGGTCGACATAGGCAAGACTGACGCTGTCGCCAGTCGCGTCCTGGATCTCGGCGGCAAGACGCGTGATCGCAGCCCGGTCACCGACATCGGCCGGTGTGACGTGCAACGCGAGCAGGTGGCCGAGCGTGTCCACCGCCAGATGCACCTTCGACCCGCGTTTGCGCTTGGCCCCATCGTAGCCAGCGCGGGTGCCGCTTTCCGGTGTCGAACGCAGGGTACGGCTGTCGATGATCGCAGCACTCGGCTCTTCCCGCCGGCCGCAAGCCAGCCGCAGCAGTGCCCGCAAGTCCTGCGCCAGCATCTCGAAACATCCCGCCGCCAGCCAACGCTGGGACTGCTGATACACCGCCGCCCACGGTGGGAAATCATTCGGCATGGCGCGCCAGGCGATGCCCTAGCGAATCACGTAGCGCAGGGCGTTGAACAGTTCCTGCAGGGAGTGCTCACGCTGCGGGGCCGCCTCCGTCATCAGCGTCAGATACGGGACAACCAGTGACCATTCCTCGTCGCTGACGTCAGATGGGTAGGGCTTGCGAGGCAGCACGGGAGACATCCATCTCCATTAGACCGCAGCCTCGCCGAAGTACATAACACCCTCTAGCCGTTTAGCCTGCTTCTCCGTCAGATTGAGGCAGTTCTTCACTGCTGCCCAACGTGGCTCCCTAGTGCCTTTCCGGATGTAGACAGAGCGCGCCGATCCAACAGTGCGTTTGAGAAGTTCGTCCATTGGATAGCCGATTAGGGGGTCAGCCATCAGTAGCTCCCTGGCCCGGCGATCGCGCCAACGCGGCCGTTACGCTCGAGCCGAACGGCGCCAGGTGATTTCAGACAGATCACGCATCGCAAGCGGGCCAGGGCTCTCGACACTGTAATATCCGGCCGGCACTTCACCAGCACCGCTACCAGAACGACGCCCTGTCGGGAGCATCGATCGCGATCAGCGATCGGGTGCCAATCAGAATACTCGGCAAGAAGCTGCTCGCGTACGTAGGCTGCTGCCTTCTGGCGTGACGTGTTGTGACCCATGGCAGTGTATCTTGTCGGGTACGAACGAAACAAGAACAAGAGGGCTGTGGCGATCGTCAGCTAGCTTGATCGCGATCCTGTTTGGATCCCCGCGCCACAACCTTGAGCCAGTCGTCAGGCAGCGGTCGCTGGAGCGCCAGGGCGTCCTTGGTCGGTGCGGAGAGGCATAGACTGACCTCCTTAGCCGTCGTCGAATCACCGGCATGGCCTTCGGATGGTAGTGGCTGACAACGGCGTTCGGCTCGGTGGTCAGGAAACCATACAGGTCGTTGGTGGTCTCGCCTTCCTTCACCTTCCGGGTGGAGGTCCATCACGTCCAGACGCCGGCAAAGCAGGCCAGGGAGCGACTGTCATCGAGGGCAAACCAGATTGGCGGCTTGGTGCCGTCCGGCAGATGTTCGTGCTCCGAGAAGCTGTTGAAGGGCACGATGCAGCGGTGCCCTGGCCCCAGCCAGCGCCGCCAGTGCGGGGAGGCTACGTTGCGGATGTTGGTCACGCCGCTGTCGGCGTTACGGCCCTTGATGGCGAAGGCCGGAGACGGCATCCCCCCACCTGGCCATGGTCAGTTCGCGCCCACCCGGGCTATTGCGAACGATCAGCGTCGAGTAGTCCGGGAAGATCCCCGACAAGGGCGGCAGGTTGCCAGTGCTGTCGAAGATCGCCTTAAAGGCGGCGCTCGGGGCCGTTTGGCCCGCCATACTGCTGTAGAGATTGCAGATGTGCCTGCTTCCTTAATTAGAGTTTCATACGACATCAAGACATGCGATCTGTTTTGGGACGGCGTCGCAAGTTTGGGATGAGTATGGCTAGATTTTCAATTGGACAAGTCGTTCGCTGCAAATCCGGCAGCCGGCCGATGATTTTCGGAGGAACGTTGGGGGACACGGATACTGCATATCTCACCTGGACCGATGGAACGGATGCTTATGCCACGGTGATAGATAAAGACGAGCTAGAGGGGTTGCCTAAAGGCTCGTCGTAGCGTATCTATCCGCTAAGCACCACGGATGCGCTTCAGGCGGCTGCGGCAGCCAGCGTTTTTGGTTTTGACCAATTCCATGGCAACAGATCGCCGAGATCGCGATCGGGTTGATCGGCAATACGGCGTAGGACATCGGCGAGCCAGGCGCGCGGATCGACCCCATTCAGCTTGGCGGTGATGATCAGCGTGTAGACTTCAGCTGCGCGCTCACCACCACGGTCGGATCCGGCGAACATCCAGGACTTTCGCCCGAGTGCAATTCCTCTGAGGGCACGTGCCGCGGCGTTGTTGGTCAGGCAGATCCTGCCGTCGTCGAGAAACCTGGTGAATGCAGGCCAGCGTTTGAGCATGTAGTCCATTGCCCGGCTGACCTCGTTGTGGCGAGACAGCCGGCTGCGCTCAGTGCGCATCCAGGCTTCCAGCTCTGCGACCAGAGGCACGACCTGTTCTTGTCGTGCAGCGCGTCGCTGCTCAGGTATGAGGCCGTTGATGGTGCGCTCGACGTCAAAGATCAGATCGATCCGGCGCACAGCCTCGATGGCGATCGGCGCCTTGGCCACGTCGGCCAGCACAAAGAATTTCCTCCGGCCGTGCGCCCAGCAGGCGGCCTCGGAGATCGCATCTGGTCTGCGCCCGGGCAGGTAGAGCTCGTTGAATCCTGCATAGGCATCGGCCTGCAGAATACCTGCGTACTGCGCCAGGTGTCGGCGTGGATGCTCGCCGCCTCGGTCCGGTGAGTAGAAAAACATCGCCGCTGGTGGCTCCGGACCGCCGAATGGACGGTCGTCGCGGACGTAGGTCCAGAGCCGACCGATGCTCGTCTTGCTCTTTGCCAGTACCGGCACCGTGGTGTCGTCGCCGTGCAGCCGGTCTGCTGCCAGCACGTGCTTGCGGATCAACGCCAACAGCGGCGCGAGGGCCGCGGTGCACGCGCCGACCCACCCGCCCAGGGTCGAGACGTCGAGGTGGATGCCCTCCAGGGCGTAGCTCTCGCTCTGCCGGTTCAGCGGCAGGTGCTGGCCGAACTTCGCTTCCAGGATCATGGCCAGAAGTTCGGGCCCGGCACGACCGCGGGCGATTGGATGAAACGGTGCCGGCGGCTGGGTGATGCTCTCGCAGGCACGGCAGGAGAACTTCTCGCGCACTGTCTGGATGACCTTCCACTGGCGCGGGATCACCTCGAGTGTTTCCGTGATCGTCTCACCGAGCTTGACCAGCCGGCCGTGGCAGTTGGGACAAGCGGTCGGGCCTGGAACGACGACGCGCTCGCGCGGCAGATGGGCTGGCAGCGGCCCGCGCACCGGCTTTGCCCGGCTCGAACCCGGATGCGGATCCCCAGGTGCTGCTGGCTCGACGTCAGCCTCGGCGGCATTGGCCTCCGGCTCCTCGAGCTGCAGCTCCAGCTGGTCGAGCAGCCTGCGACTGCGCTCCGACGTTGGGCCGAACCGGTCACGCTGCAGGTTGGCGATCAACAGCTTGAGGTGCGCGATCATCGCCTCCGCACCGGTCGCCCGCGCCTCGGCTGATAACCGGGCCGCGCGCTCGGCAACGAGTGCCGCCCGCAGCGTGTCGATGTCGTCAGGCAGGATGTCGGCATCGGGCATCACGCCGGCGATTCAACCACATCCCGGCTGGCTTGTGTACCGATTGTCTCGTCGTCAGCCTGCGGCCTCGGGCCGCCAGGTGCGCTGCGGATGCCGCCAATCGATCCCTTCCAGCAGCATCGAGAGCATCGCCGGTGTCAGCGACACCACGCCCTCCTGCGCCTGCGGCCATACGAATCGGCCGCGCTCCAGACGCTTGGCATACAACGACATGCCGAGCCCGTCGTGCCACAGGATCTTCACCAGATCACCGCGGCGCCCCCTGAACACGTAGAGATCGCCGACATGGGGATCACGCTCGAGCGCCTGCTGCACCTGCAGGGCCAGGCCGTTCATGCCGCGGCGCATGTCACTGGCTCCGGCCGCCAGCCAGACCCGGACCCCGGACGGAACCGGGATCATCCGCGCAGAACGGCCACGATACGCCGCAGGGCCGCCTGGTTGACCGTCTCATCGACCCGCACACAGACGCCGCCCGGAAACTCGATCTCGATCAACGCAGGCTTAGTCGACGCTTTCGGTGTAGGCCGTGGCACCGGGCGCGATTGGTCAGGCTGTTTCTCGGCAGCACGCAGCTCGTCAACGAGGTGAACCGGAACAAGTCGGCGGATTCAAGTTCCGGAGCGAACACCCACGCCGAAGACTTTGTTTACACCAGCCTGCCCGGCCAGCAACATGCTGAATTGCTCGCTTGGCGTCGCGTAGTCGAGCGTCTTTCGAGGACGGCTATTCAGGCTGTCGGCAACGATGTCGAGATCGTCCTGATCCAAGCCCGACAGAGCCGTGCCTTTCGGGAAATACTGGCGCAGCAGACCATTGGTGTTTTCGTTGGAGCCACGCTGCCAAGGTGAGTGAGGGTCGGCGAAGAAGATCCTCATGCCAGTGCTCAGCGCCACGCTTTCGTGCTGTGCCATTTCCTTGCCTTGGTCGTAGGTCAGCGTCTTGCGCAAAGATGCGGGAATGGCATTCAGCGCGCCGGAGAAAGCGCTCGCCACCACATCGGACTTGCGCGTAGGCATGTGCACCAGCACCACAAAGCGGCTTGTCCGCTCGACCAACGTGCCGATGGCACTCGCTCCGCCGGTGCCCAGAATAAGATCGCCTTCCCAATGGCCCGGGACCAGCCGGCCCTCGATTTCCTCAGGTCGTTCCTTGATGTTGGTCATGTTGCAAAGTTTGCCGCGGCGTTCGCTGCCCTTTGGCTTGCGGCCGCGCATTGGCTTGTCCTGTCGCAAATACGAGATCAGCTCACGGCGTAGTTCACCGCGCGGCAAGGCGTAAATCGCCGTGTAGATTGCCTCGTGCGATACCGACAGACCAGGTGGCTGCTCCGTTCCCGCCTCCATCCGCTTACGCCTGCCCGATATCTGCTCGGGGGACCAACCCAGACGCAAAAGCCCCGCCACACGGCCGAACAGCTCACCATCATGCGCCAGAACAGGCCTGCGTCCAGTCAGGCGACGATCTGCCTCGGCCTGCGTCGCCGCAGCCTGCGCCCGGTAGGAGGTCGCGCCGCCATGCCGATTGATCTCGTCCGAAATCATGCCCGCAGAGCGATCCAAGTCGCGTGCAATCGCCCGCACGCCCCAGCTATCACAAAGGCGAACCTCGATCATCGATCGATCAAACACCGTTAGCTTACGTCGTTGCCCTGCCATCCCACCACCCTACACCCGTTGGCCCGGCGTGGGTGTTCGCTCCGGAACTTGAATCCGCCGTCGTAATGCGGATCCAGTCTTTACCACCGCGGCTACTGCCCGCTCGCGGCGCCACCGGTAGACAAGGCTTGTGCAGATCCCGTGTCTGGCCGCCAGTTCTCGAATCCGAGTGCCGGGTACGTAGGAGTTCGCAACCACAAGCGCGCGAAACGCCGGATCATGGGCACGACGCCGATCGCTGACGATCTCGATCCGCTGCATCGAAGCTGCCTGAGTGGCTGCCACTGTGGCAGCCTCATCTGCTGTGTTCACCATGAGGCTAAGCAAATCGGCATTGGCTTATTCCAGCAAGACGTCACTCGCCGGGCGGATACGTCGTAGCTTTCAAAGCGTATTGATATCTACAGTGCCTACCGCGATCGGATAACGTTCATGAGCAAAGCCTTCATCACTGTCGTGCTGCAGGACAGCCTCAACTGCACTGGTGTTGCGGCCAATCAGGCCGCAGAAGACCTCATGACCGCCATCGTCCACGAGATGAAGAAGGAAGGCGGCTTCACCCTGCCGTCCTTTTGTACATTCAGGGTTGTCAAGACAAAGGCTCGTAAGGCGTTGAACCCACGCACCGGAGAGGCAGTCAAGGTGAAGGCCGGGAAGACCGTGCGGTTCAAGGCCAGCCCGAAGCTTAAAAAGGCGGTTTAGGTATCCCTCGTGCATGCTTCTCTGACGAGCGCAGAGACAGCATATGTGGCGTCACGGTCACAAGCCTAACGTGATGACCGGCCCAAGCTGTCGTGAATACCGATCCTGTTCAACATGTAGGCTTATTGCTTGAGTTTTAGCGAGTGCCTAGCGTGTCCCATTTTGACGACAAAAACAAAGAAGCAAGCTTAATCGAACGCGGCCAGGCTGCAATTGAAGAAAGTCGGGTCACTCGGGCTTGGGTGGAGCTTTTGGCGGCTGAACGGCGAAAGGTTGTCGCTAAAGCTGCTAAAGCAAGAGCTTTCCGGTATCTAAGAGCCGTCAAACACAGCTGATTTTAATACAAAATCTCACAAGATGGCATGAACCGCTTTGCGGCCTTTACATCCGAAAAGCACGGAGAAGATAATTGGTGGCCGTGAAGAACTGCTTCAATTTGACTGATAAGCGGGTCACTGTCAGTGAAGTCGGTGAGAAGGGCGGCTGATTGGTCTGACGAACTCTTGGTTCATAAAGTAGCGCCGTGAGCCCATATATTTACCTTCGCTATCGCCCTCACGTTTTATGAACATGACTTCAAGCAATACTAACTCCCTTACGATCTGACTGACGTGCCTGGGAGACAGCATGAGCGTTTTGGCTATTTCTCTACGGGTTAGCATGATCTGCGTGGCGATCTCCCCGGTCTGTGGAATGACATATGACACTAAATGGGTAGATAGCATCGCCCATAGGTTAAGGGCTTTATAAGGGTGCTTGCTGTTCTCGATAAGCCACCTCACAACTGAGGAATCTTTCTCTGGATCAATCATGATCTTATCAAGAGACTTAGGAATCATCAAACTCGGCTTTAGACAATTCGGACCTCGGGGTTCAAGCATTAAAGAAGGTGAAAGCATCGATTGTCATAACCACCGCTCATGGCAAACTCACTACGTACACCGGCTATGGTAGGCACGAAGGATGTCCGTGACGCCGTGTCTATGTCGAGGTTGGTGAGATATCTTTAATGAGACGCTTGCTCTCACTGAAACTTGGTATGCTTAGACGCCGATCTCGAATGTCAGGTTGGTCCGCTGGGGCGGGGGTGCCGGGCGATTATATCCAGGGCCGCCCGGCACCCAAACACTCCACGGTTCATCTGGACACAGGAGCGGTATGCTGCTGCGATGATCAAGTGGTTCAAGCCTACCGAGGGCGCTGGCACGCGGATGGAGGGCCAGTTCGTGGCGCTGGCCAAAATAGCCCAGCGTCTTTCGGAGGATGATCGGCTGACCTTGCTAGAAGTGGCGAGGAAGCTGTCCTCATCGCCGATTAGCTCCTTCAAGAGTGAGGATGCCTGACGGCCAACGCAATCGACCTCGTATGCGGCCATGATGTCCGCAACCAGCCCAACAACATGACCTTTGACGCAACGACGAGAGCCTTCTGGTCCGGATTCTGGAACCTCAAGGAAGATGAAGCCGAGCCTCTGGTCGGCGGCTGGCTCTACCTGCACCTCACGAAGACCGATCTGTCCTACTACGGAGGACCTGTCCTCGAGTTCGAATGGGTGGAGATATCCGGTGTGGTGCGCACCAAGAGGATCAGGTTCCGATTTCAGCCGTCTGCCGCTGCAAAGGGCGTCCGCTGGCGTGGCCAAAGTCACGCTCGCGCTTGGACGGGCGGCCCTGTCGACGCGGCCTATCCGCATGAGCGGACAACAACCCCTCTGGTAGGGTCGTGAACTTCGGATTTGGCGCGCACCGGCGCGCTGGCCGTCTCCGGCACTACAAGGCCGCTTTTGGTATGTGCACAGGAACGATGACTGTAACCCGCAGCCCTGGCTGATTGTCGCTGCGGATCAGCTCGCCGCCGAGTTACTTTACCAGCCCCTCCATGATGTGTGGGCCGAACTCCCTGCGGAAGGTGTTCTTCGTCAGGCCCTTGTCAGAGACGACCATGTGGATGTGCGCACGATCGTCCTCCAGCTCGATCTGGACCTGGATCTGGATCGGGCCCGGGCTTCCGGCATAAGGTATCCATCCGGCGGGAGCCGCGGCTGAGTTTACATGTTCCTATTTGCTGGGATCGTGTGATGTTTTCAGGATCCTAGTTCTAGCGGCATTGCGCCGACTGGCGATGCGGCCAAGGGCTATCCTAAGGGAGAATTCGTCGATCTTCTTGGGGTTCCAGCCCTCCAGATATTCGGCGACCCTGGCATGATCGGGGTGCTCGGGGTCGGCGAGGGCGTCGAGCAAGTGGTAGTAGCCGGGGATGCCGCCGCAGTCGTCGGGTGGGCAGTCCCATTCGCCGCCAACGTAGTGGGGGTAGGAGACGTCGTGCAGGCCGTGGCGGATTTTGGTGACGGTGATGCAGTGTTGCCAGCTGTCGCCAATGTCGTAGAGGTAGTCGATGTTGGTTTTGCGGGGTTTCAGAACGTCGCGTAAGCGGACCTTGATCGCCTCGGTGCGGGGTGCGGAACCCCAGTCCTCATCCATCGGCAGCCCATAGATCTTCTTGTCGATCGTGAACTCCCACAGGTGCTGGTCGAGCCAGCCCATGGTGATCTGGACGATGTCGTGCAGCACCTTGAGCGTGATGGAGGTCGGCACCTCCACCTCGCGCCAGATCAGCGGGTCGGTGTCCAACAGTTCGATTTGGACCGTGCAGATCTGGTTGACGCTGTCTGCAGCAGAGGTGTCGTTGGCAGGGACTTTGCTCGGGCTCATGCGGCCAGTTTGACAGCCTGCTCCATTCAGTTCCAGGGCAGCAACCCGTCGAGCCGCGATGCGGGTTAGGCGGCCTGATCGACGGCGCTGGATTTGGCTGCGGCCCAGTTCCAAGGCAGCAACTCATCGAGGCGCTGCGCCGGATGTTCCGCGATGCGGGCCAGCACGTCAGCCAGCCAAACCTGCGGGTCGATGTCGTTCATCTTGGCCGTGACGATCAAGCTGTACATGACCGCAGCACGCTGTCCGCCACGATCCGAACCACAGAACAGCCAAGACTTTCGCCCAAGTGCAATGCCCCTCAGCGCGCGTTCGGCCGCGTTGTTGCTGAGGCAGACACGTCCATCGTCCAGGAACCGGGTGAACGCCGTCCAGCGTTTCAGCATGTAGTCGATGGCTTTGGCGACGTCGTTGCCACGCGCGAGCTTGACCCGTTGCGCGCCCAACCAGTTCTGCAGGTCGATCACCAGGGGAAGTGACAAGGCCTGCCGGGTCGTCCGGCGCTCAGCAGCGCTGTGGCCGTTGATGTCGCGTTCGATGTCGAATAGGGCGTCGATGCGTTGCACGGCTTCCAGGCAGATCGGCGACAGAACCGCTGGGGCCTTGCCGTGCGCTGCGCGGCGCGCGCTGCCCGCAAGGTCGGCCAGCACGAAAAACTTCCGACGTGCATGCGCCCAGCAGGCGGCTTCCACGATCGGCCCAGGTCTGCGTCCCGGTTCATAGAGCTTGCCATAGCCGCCATAGGCGTCGGCCTGCAGGATGCCGGTGTAGGCTGCCAGATGGCTTTGCGGGTGTTCGCCGCCGCGATCGTGCGAGTAGTGGAACACCGCGCCCGGCGGAGCGGGACCGTTGAACGGCCGATCGTCGCGCACATAGACCCAGAGACGGGCGATGTCGGTCTTGCCGCGGGCCAGCACCGGCACCGTGGTGTCATCGCCATGCAGCCGTTCTGCCGCCATGACATGAGCAGCCAAGCGCCCAAACAGCGGCATCAGCACGGCTGTGCAGGCACCGACCTGGTCGGCCAGGGTCGACAGGCTGACCGCCACACCCTCGCGGGCATAGCGTTCTGCCTGCCGGTTGAGCGGCTGATGCTGGCCGAACTTTTCGAACAAGATCATGGCCAGCAGGTTCGGTCCGGCCCAGCCGCGGGGCGTCACGTGGAACGGCGCCGGGGGCTGGCTGATGCGCTCGCAATCGCGGCAGGAGAATTTCTCACGCACATGCTGGATGACTTTCCAGCTGCGCGGGATGACCTCCAGGGTCTCCGTGACGTCCTCCCCCAGCCTGGACAGCCGTGTGCCGCCGCAGCAGGCGCAGGCCGACGGACCTGCGATGACGACGCGCTCGCGAGGCAGGTGTTCGGGAAACGGGCGCCGGGCCGGGCGCTTGCGGGTAAAGCCGGTGACGGCCGTGGTCTTGGCCGCGGCGGCCTCGGCAGCCAGCTCGTCCTCGGTGGCCGATGCTTCCAGCTCCTCCAGCTGCAGCTCCATCTGCTCCAGCAGGCGGGCGGTGCGCTCCGAGCGTGGCCCGAAGCGGTCGCGCTGGAGTTTCTCGATCAGCAGTTTCAAATGGGCGATCAAGGCCTGGTCGCTGGACTGCCGCGCCAGCGCGGCGGCGGCCTCGGCAGTGACCCGGACGACATCGGCTCGTGCTGCCAGCAGCGCTGCCTTGAGCGTGTCGATGTCGTCCGGCAGGGCGGCGAGCTCGGTGTCCACGCTGGTGACTCAATCACAAATCAGGGCGGCATAGTACCCGTTTTTCAGGCCAGGACGACCGCATTATCCCGCCGATTGCGGCCGCCACGTCTGCTGCGGATTGCGCCAATCAATTCCCTCTAAAAGATAGCTCATCTGGCCAGCTGTCAGGGCCACGACGCCGTCCACCGTCTGGGGCCAGACGAAGCGCCCGCGATCCAGGCGCTTGGCATACAGCGACAGTCCAAGCCCGTCATGCCAAAGCGCCTTGAGCAACGAACCGGTGCGGCCGCGGAAAACAAAGACGTCGCCCGCGAACGGGTCGCGGCCAAATCCCTCCTGCACCAGCAGCGCCAGGCCCGGCATGCCGCGACGCATGTCGGTGTGACCGGTTGCTATCCAGATGCGCACCCCACTGGCGATCGGGATCATCGCAAAGCCTGAAGTGCGGCGGTCACCAAAGCTGGCGACGCCTGGGCGTCGATCCTCAGTCGGGTTCCGTTGACCAGTTCCACGGTAATTGCTGTCGTGTCGGCCGGAGACGCGATGGGTGCTGCCTCGGGCAGCAGAACCGCCGGTGCGAACGGCATGCTCGTCTCAGTCATGGCTTGTCGTCGCCACTTGTAGATCAGGCTTGTCGAGACTTCGAACTGGCGGGAAACGTCCGCCACAACGGCGCCAGGCATGAAGGCCGCATTCAAGATCCGGCGACGCTCGTCCCAACTCCACCGACGTCGCCGCTCCGGACCCGTCAGCAAGGTTATCTGCGGCATGCTGTGCTGCTATGAGCGCTCATAAGGACTCCTTACGAGCGCAGACTCACAGTTGAGCTACCGCACCACAAGGCGGCACCCGGCGGAGGGATACGGCATAAGCATACTTGTTTGAGTTGATCAGCAACTCGGTCAGCACCAGACCCAGGGTCACCGCGCGGTCGGTGGCGATCAGCACTGGCATCAGATCCAGGGCTAGGTGCTTCGCCCAGTCCTGGCCCATAAAGGAGAAGGTGTCCGCGCACAGCTCTTCGATGTAGCGGGCGCCGTCGACCACCTCAACATGGTCACCGCGGTAGAGCCGGCGGTGGACCAGTGCCACGGCGGTCAGGCGCCGGCGGGCTTCTTCCAGGGCTTCCTGCAGCTCCACGTTGGTCGATGTGTTGGCCTGCAGACCCAAAAAAGTGAAGACCAGCAGAATGCTGTTCTGCACGCGATGATTGACCTCGCCGATCAGGAACGCCTTCTGTTGCAGGAGAAGATCCTTGTCCTGCAGGATCCTGGTCAGGTTGCCGTTGAGCTCGCGCAGGCGCCGGTTTCGCTGCACGTCAGCCAACGCAGATCGCAGCCGCGTAGCCGCCTCGACCTCCGCGAGCGACCAGGCCCGAGCGCGTCCGCGGACGATCTCGGCGCAGGCCTCGAACGACGCCCGCGGCGTCAACGGTATGCAGGAATCGAGACTATGCTCCTTGTGCGGGTTGCCGGCCCACTCGACGGTTTCGATCTCTTCGGCCCGGAACCAGAGCAGCAGCCACGGCTCGTCGACCGACAGGGGCACCGACAGCACACCGCTAACCAGTTTCTGGAACCTGGCGCCGGCCGGGTAGACGCGCGACAGGCTGTCGGTAGAAAACACCGGCACGACGGCGCGATCCGACAGCCATACCGCGAGAGCCCCGATCTCATTATCGCTGGGGCAAATCCCGCTGGTGATCAGCTCGCGCCCGCGCAGCACCGCCACGCCATCGCCGCCCATCATCCGGCCGATCTCGTCCAGATGGTCGGACAAGGCATCGTACAGCGAGCCCTCCCGGGAGAGCAGGGCGACGATGTCATCCTCGAAACTGCGCAACCGGATGCGTTGGCGAAAGTTTTCCGCCTCGTCCTTCGCCTTGATTTGCCGTCTCAGGCTGGCTGCCAGCGACCGCCAGGCGGCGCTGACATGGTAGGTCAGCGATCGGGGCATCTCATTGTGACAGGCGACCAGGCCCCATAGGATGCCATTGCGCACTATCGAGAACGAGGAGGAGGCCTGCACACCCATGTTCTGGAGATACATCAGGTGCATCGGCGAGACGCTGCGCAGGCTGCAGTCGCTCATGTCGAGCGGCTCGGATCCCGTCCGGCTCGGTCGCAGGGCGACCGGCTCGTAGAACGCGTCGGGAATGACCCGCAGCACATTGCGGACATACAGCGCTCGCGCCTGCTGTGGAATGTCGGATGCGGGAAAGTGTTGGTTGAGGAACGAGTACAGATCCTTCCTCTTGTCCTCCGCCAGGACCTTGCCCGCGGCGTTGTCCAATAGCCGGTACACCATGACCCGATCAAACCTGGTCAGCCGCCGGAACTCGACGGCGGCCTGCTCGAAGACAGATGTCAGTGACGCAGCCCGCTCGAATGCGGCCGCTGCCACTGCTACCCAGTCGATCACGCGCGACGCCGACAGGCCATCGACGGACGCTGTCTCAAGTTCGACTATGATGTGGGTGCCGCCGCGATGGGCGGTGACGTCCAGCAGCTCGCCGGCCGACGTCTGCAGCTGTCCCATTGAACCCGCCCATACCATACGGCATCGCCAGAGCGGCGATCTTCTCGCCGATTACGTCGCTGATGAGCACCTTGAGGGGCTGACCCTTCGATGCTGTCACACCAGGGCGATGCTCAATGTCGCCTGCCACATGCTGCACACGCAGGTCCTCCGTAGCAGCTACCAGCATCATGCCGTGTGGTTGGATCGATCCTGGCGCGTGGATTAGCTCCCGGTCGCAGGAGGTCGGGTCAAGTGGTTCAAGCGTGACACTCATCTTTTAGTACTCTTTCGCGCAGGGCGGAGTACAAGCAGGCTCTGAATCGCTTGTGCTCTGAGCCCGGCAAGCGGCGCTAGACGATAGCAGCGCTTTATTAGTATTCGAGAACAACGCTCACGCTGAGCATGAACTCGGCGATAAGTTCAATGGATCTTCTGAAAGGGAAGCGATGCAGTTGCTGAAATCAGATTTCTTGAGTCGTTGTTGTCACGTTCATTGACCCGGTTGCTCACCCGCCACCGACACAGAACGTCCTCTCTTGCGGGTCGCAATAACTCAAGCGGCCCTTTGTTAAGCCACACGTCCCAATCTTCAGGCTCAAGAACCACGGGCATGCGGTCATGGACCGCCGCCATCAAGGTATTGGCTGTCGTAGTTATGATGCTGAAGGAACTTACTTCGTAGCCGAAAGGATCCTGCCACAAGTCCCATAATCCAGCGACGGCTAGCAGCGCTCTGTCCTGTCGATCGAACGCAAAGGGTTGTTGTGCTCTGGTTGTCTGATCCCATTCGTAGAATGCATCCATCGGCACGATGCAGCGCCGCAGGGCCACGGCGAGCCTGAACATTCCCGACGTCTTAAGTCGCTCTACCGGTGCAGCCGTCGGTTGCTTGCCCCTGCCTTTCGACCAGCTGGGGATCAGGCCCCAGTGCATCAGCTGCAACTCACGACGACCGGTGACCATGTTGCGGCGCACAACCGAGACCTTCTGGCCCTGGCTAACGTTGAAGTTGGGGCCCGTGCCCAGGTCAGAGCTAGCCGTTGCGAAGACGGTCTGCAGAATATTCTGAGGTTGAGCGGAGACAAATCGGGATGTCATAACGAAACTGTGATGCAAAACTTGAGATATGTCGAGCGGCCACAGCGGGACGCGGGGGAAATGGCGCTGCGTTACCCACGCGGCAGTGGAGCTTTGCCGCAGTCTTGGGATCATTACCACGGCCGAGGGCATCAAGACGCCGGAGCAGCTGGCAGAGATCGTCAGGCTGGGCTGTAACGAGCGGCGAGGCTACTTGTTGGCGCGACCCCGGTCAGTGGCTGATATCCCTCCCTTGGTTGAGAGCTGTCCAGCGCCACAACTGGACGGCCAGCCCTAGCTTCATCGGCGGCAAGGAACTGCATCGACCTGAAGAGAAACGGGCCAGGAGGCCCGTTGAATGAGAGGGGGTCTATTCGGAGACGTTGGTAAACCGGTAGCTCGCCCGCCGGCTAGGTTCTAGAACCGCTGCGCTTGTCATTAGATTTCTGGTTATACCTAGCCCATCATATAAATTGACCTTGCGTCATGCCCAACCTTGTCGTGCCCTGGAGTAGATCATGCCGACCAATCGCAGAGGCTACCTACTTCCGACCGTGGTGGGTGCCTTCGTTGCGGCGGCTGCAGTTGGCATTCTTTTGAGCTATGTCACGCCGCATCAGCACCATTCCCTTGTTGATGGATCAACAGCTGCTACCGAGGCCGTAGGCCGCCCAGGGCAATAGCTTCCGCCTTCGTTGGCACAGTCGTTAGCGATAGATGCTGACAGACCAATCCGTTGATAAAGCGAACCCTTAACCCGCCCACAGAATCGAATGGCAGAAGCATACAGGTCTATATTATTTTGAAGTCAGTGATCTGGTAGTAGCCCCCACACGGTGGAGGCTACCCACCAGACACGGTATATTTAAAGCTTAGATGCCAGACGTTCGGGTCTTATCGATATTGGCCGTTGCAGATCCCGTACGGGTTGTCGGCCCATCAATTTCAACCTCCTCGCGACGCAAAGTGTCCTTGATCGTTTGTCGCTCACGCCGGACAAGCATGCACCGGTGTTCGAGAAGGCCGACGATGGACTGGTGGATCTCCATCCGTGGTGCATGGGGTTTATCCTCGCGATGCAGCTGCGGCTCAAGGAGTGGCAGCCGCTCCTGTGAGGTGGTCCCCGATTTCCGGACAGTAGGTTAAGCTTGGTTTGCCTTTGAGAAGGACGAACCTGATGACGGGCAAGCCGAAGAGATATGCGGCGGATTTCAAGGCCAAGGTTGCTCTTGAGGCGTTGCGTGGCGAGCTGACCACGGCACAACTGGCGACGAAGCATGGCGTGCACCAAACGATGATCAGTGAATGGAAGCGCCAGGCGGTAGAGGGTCTGGCCGGGGTGTTTTCCGACAAGTCTGCAGCCCAGGAAACGGCCAGGGCGTCGGAAGCGGACGTAGAGAAGCTGCACGCGAAGATTGGCCAGCTTCTGGTGGAACGGGATTTTTTGGCGAAGGCCTCCGGTCGATGAGCGTCGAGCGGAGGCGGCAGATGATCGAGCCCGGGCATCCGAACCTTTCGGTGGTGCGCCAGTGCGCGCTGATATCGATCAACCGCTCCGGGTGGTATTACCAGCCGAGCGGGGAGACGCTGCTGAACCTGGAGCTGATGCGGTTGATCGACTTGCAGTTCCTGGAGACGCCCTGGTATGGATCGCGCCAGATGGCCCGGCACCTCTGCCGGGAGGGCTATGTCGTCGGTCGCAAGCGGATCCGGCGGCTGATGGCACGAATGGGACTGGCGCCGATCTACCAGCGGCCGCGGACGACGGTTCCGCATCCTGAGCACCAGATCCACCCCTATCTGCTGCGAAACCTGGTGATTGATCGTCCAAACCAGGTCTGGTGTGCCGACATCACGTATATTCCGATGCGGCGTGGTTTTCTGTATCTGGTCGCCGTGATGGACTGGGCCACGCGCAAGGTTTTGTCCTGGCGGGTCTCCAATACGATGGACATGGAATTCTGCATCGCGGCGCTGGAAGATGCCCTGGCGCAGTTCGGGCGGCCGGAGATTTTCAACACGGACCAGGGCAGCCAATTCACCTCGCCGCAGTTCACCGGCGTGCTGCGACAGGCGGGCGTGCAGGTCTCCATGGATGGGCGGGGACGTTGGATGGATAACGTATTTATCGAGCGCCTCTGGCGCAGCTTGAATATGAATGCGTGTATCTGAACGCGTTTGAGACCGGTTCGGAACTGCGCGCTGGCCTCGCAGGCTGGATCGACTACTACAACGCCAAGCGTCCCCACTCGACCCTGGCCAATCATACACCGGACGAGGCGTATTGGGCTTCCGGCATGGAAAATTGGCGGCCTGACGACAACCAGAACCAAGCTTAACCGAGCCGTCAAATCGTCCGATGGTATGGGACCACCTCACCTGGATCTGGACAGGATCGACCATGCGCTGCTGCTGCCGATCCTGCTCTACTGCACGGACCCGCTCGGAAATCCTTTGCTCGGGCCGCCGCGCGAAGGTCCCGCGACCGACGAATTCATCAGCAATGCCTACCACAACATCCCGCTCGTGATCCCGGCCATCAGAGAGTTCTGGATGCCGAAGCGACTCAAAGAAGGGCGCCGTCAACGCTGAACCTGAGCGGTCAGCTCGCACCGGTTACCGACATTCTCTCAAAAGCCTCGGCCTGGTTTGCACGAGAGACCGGCGCGGTGCCGTCGAGCTCTTCCGGTTCAGGAGCGCGAACCAGGCCTGTTTCCCGATTGCCACCATGGCGCGCGTCCTCGGAGTGTCCAAGGCGGGCTACCATGCTTGGATCTGCGTGTTCCGGCTGATCCTGATCACTGATTCCGTTTGATGGTGATCATTGAATCCGTTCGATCTCGATCATGCATTCCGTTTGATGGCGATCATCGGTTCCGGTGATCCTGATCATGCTGGAGATGACGATGCCGGTCGGCTGCCGCTGACAGTCTTCAACCGAGGGTAGTGTCGACCTGTTGCCGGGGAGCAAGGGGTCGGGATGCCAGGCGAGAGAGTGTCGATGCGCAAGATACGCGAGCTTCTGCGGCTGCGGTTGGAACAGCGGCTGCCGCAGCGAACGATCGGACTGAGCCTGCGGCTGGGCCAGGGAACGATCAGTGATTACCTGGGCCGGGCCCATCGTGCTGGCCTGGATTGGCCATTACCGGATGACATGGACGACACGCAGCTTGAGGCGCTGCTGTTTCCGCCACTGCCGGATGTGCCGCTGGATCAGCGGCCGGTGCCAGACTGGGCGGCGGTTCACCGCGATTTGCGCCGGCCAAACATGACGCTGGCCCTGTTATGGGAAGAATACCGCGCAGGATCGGCTCACGCGTTTGGCTACTCGTGGTTTTGTGATCTCTATCGCGCGTGGGCCGGACGGTTGAAACCGACGCTGCGCCAGGTGCACACGGCCGGCGAAAAGCTGTTCGTCGACTTCGCCGGTCAGAGCATGTCCGTCATCGACGGGGCAAGCGGGGAGAAGCATCAGGCCGAAATCTTCGTGGCTGTGCTGGGGGCGTCGAGTTTTGTCTACGTGGAGGCGACCTGGAGCCAGACGCTGCCGGACTGGATTTCGGCTCATGTCAACGCTCTGGCCTTCTTTGGCGGCGTGCCGCACCAGATCGTCAGCGACAATCTCAAGGCCGGCGTCACCAGGGCCTGTTTCTTTGAGCCGACGATCAATCGCACCTACGCCGAGATGGCGGCGCATTATCGCAGTGCGGTCATTCCGGCCCGGCCCTACAAGCCGCGCGACAAGGCCAAGGTCGAAGTCGGCGTGCAGGTGGTCCAGCGCTGGGTTCTGGCCCAGCTCCGTAACCGGCAGTTCTTCTCGCTGGCCGATCTCAACTTGGCGATCCGTGAGCTGGTCGAGCAGATCAACGACCGGCCGATGCGCGGCTGGGGCACGACGCGCCGTGCCCTGTATGAACAGCTCGATCGTCCGGCCCTGCTGGCGTTGCCAGAAGTGCCTTACGAGTATGCGGACTGGCGGTACTGCCGGGTTAATCTCGATTATCACATCGAGATCGCCCGGCATTTCTATTCGGTGCCGTTCCGGCTGGTCCGTCAGCCTGTGGAGGCACGCATCACAACCAGGACGGTGGAGATTTTCCACCGCGGCAGCCTCGTGGCCACGCATCTTCGCAGCGTGCGCCAGCATCAGCCAAGCACGGTGAGCGACCACATGCCGAGCACGCACCGGCGCTACCGCGACTGGACCCATGAGCGGATCACACGCGAGGCGATGGCAACCGGCGACGATACCGCGGCTCTGATCGAGATCGTGCTGCGCTCGCGGCCACATCCCGAACAGGGTTTGCGCTCCTGCATCGGTATCCTCGGCCTGCGTGGCCGTTACGGCCCGGAACGGGTGGACGCTGCCTGTGCCAAGGCCCTGGCACTCGGCACCCGCTCCTACGGCTCTGTCGCCGCGATCCTGAAGAATGCCCAGGAGAAAAAGTCCGCCATCACTGACCAGCCCAGCCTGATGCACGAGAACATTCGCGGTCCTGGCTACTATCATTGAAAGGAAAGACAATGCTGATCCATCCCATGGTGGACCGTCTGCGCGATCTTGGCCTGGCCGCGATGGCCGACGCATTCATCGAAATGAGCCGCCAAAGTGCGGCCGATGATCTGTCGCGCGAAGACTGGCTCGGCCTGCTGGTCGATCGCGAGGTGACCGCGCGAGACAACAAGCGGCTCGGCCGGCGGCTCAGCCATGCCCGGTTGCGCCAGAATGCGGTGGTCGAGGACACTGATCTGCGCACGCCCCGCGGGCTCGATCGTGGCCTGTTCCAGAGCCTGGCGGCCTGCGGTTGGATCCGCGACAGCCAGCATCTGCTGATCGTCGGCCCGACCGGCGTGGGTAAATCCTGGCTGGCCTGTGCGCTGGGACACAAAGCCTGCCGGGAAGGTTACGCTGTGCTCTACCGCCGTGCGCCGCGGCTGTTTGCCGACATCGCCACGGCGCGTGGCGAAGGGCGCCTGCCGCGCCTGATGCGGACAATCGAGCGCACACGCCTGCTCATCATCGACGATTGGGGCCCGGAGCCGCTGTCGGCTGAACAGCGTCGCGACCTGATGGAGATCGTCGATGACCGCGATGGGAAAGGCTCGTTGCTGATCACCAGCCAGGTCCCAACGAGCCGCTGGCACGAGATCATTGGCGATCCCACTCTGGGCGATGCAATTCTCGACCGCATCATTCACCGGTCCCATCGCATCGAGCTGAAAGGCGAAAGTCTGCGCAAGCGCCAGGTCCTGAACACGGCAGAAGGCTTGACGAGCGCCAAGGAGAAGTGAGACCTGTTCAACCGTCAGTGGTAGCTCACCGGCACCACGTCATGCTGTCCGCCATGCCCTCCCCAGGCAGGGTGAACACCGTGATCCGGATCACCATGAACGGTGATCACGATCAGCTGGAATGGCTGATCAGCATCAACGGAATACGCATGGATCCACCGGCCGCCATCGGCTCACGCCATTGCCGACGAGGCGTTGCTGAAACGGGTTCGGACCGCGCACGTGACGTCGCGTCAGACGTATGGAGCGCCTCGCGTCCATGCCGACCTGCAGGCCGGAGGCGAGCGACATGGCCGCAAGCGGATTGCGCGGCTGATGCGTCTCGCCGGGCTGGTGGGTGCCAGCCATCGGCATGGTGGCCCAACGACGACGCGGCGTGACAAGGACGCCCGGCCAGCACCGGACCTGGTCGACCGCAACTTCACCGCGTCTGGGCCGAACCGGCTCTGGGTCGCCGACATCACCTATGTGCCGACCGCGGCCGGGTTCCTGTATTTGGCCGTGGTGCTGGACGCGTGGAGCCGCAAGATTTTCGGCTGGTCGATGGCCAACCATCTGCGGGCCGAGTTGGTGCTCGATGCGATGGAGGCTGCAGTGGGCCAGCGTCAGCCGAAGGACGTCATTCACTACAGCGACCAGGGCAGCCAATATACGTCCCTGGCGTTCGGCAAGCGCTGCGGCGAGGCGGGCATACGTCCATCGATGAGATCAGTGGGTGACGCCTACGATAACGCCATGGCCGGGAGCTTCTTCTCGACGCTAGAGGCCGAGCTGCTGAGTCGTAGGCGCTTCGTATCCCAGGCCGAGGCCCGTATGGCCTGCTTCAGCTACATTGAAGGCTGGTACAACCCTGCCAGGCTGCACTCGGCCCTGGGATACCGCTCGCCCATGGCATACTAAGCCAGCATGCAAACGGCAGAAGCCGACACGTAGCTCCCCAGTCCACAAACCGTCCACAAAATCGGGGCAACCTCAATGTGCGGCGCGAGAACTCGTGCTAGTGGTTGGTGCACCACATGAGAGGGCCCCCGATGGTGTCGCTGAACGGATCAAGCGCGCTCATATGGGATGCCGAACGCCTGCGCATCGCGAACGATGCGGCCGGGATCGCGCTATGGTCCTGGAATGTGGATACCGACGAGATCGCCCTCGACGAACGCGCGCATGGCCTATGGGCGGTGCCGAAAGTCGAGCGGGCTGTGACCTTCGAGGCTCTGTCCGCGAAGATCCATCCAGAGGATCTCGGCCGGGTCAGGGAGGCATTTACCAAAACCCGGGCGATGGTTGGGCCATACGAGATCGACTTCCGCATCCTCCACGATGAGGATGTGGTGCGATGGATCTCGGCGCGCGGCGAAAGCGGGGATACCGGCATGGTCGACCGGGTCATGTTCGGCATCTTCATGGACGTCACAGACCGCAAGCAGGTCGAGGAGTCCCGGGAGATCTTGGCGGGCGAGATGAGCCATCGGGTCAAGAACCTGTTCGCCTTGGCATCCGCTGTCACCGGGATGGCCGCACGCTCGGCGGCAACGACCACGGAGATGGCCGAGGATCTGACGCTTCGGCTGACCGCCCTGGGACGTGCGCATGACCTCGTCCGTCCCGTTCCCGGGGAGGAAAGGAAGGCGCTCCTGGGCGATCTACTGTATGTCCTTCTGGCGTCCTACAACCATCGAGGCGGCGTCGGCGAGCGGATCACCGTCACGGTGCCCGAAGTCCGCGTCGGCGAGACCACGGCCACGACGTTGGCCCTGGTGGTGCACGAACTGGCCACCAACTCGGTCAAATACGGCGTGCTGTCAGAAGCCCACGGGACATTGGACGTGTCCTGTACCGCCCACGATGACGATGTGATCATGCTCTGGACGGAACGAGGCGGGCCGCCTGTCAGCGTCCCTCATGGACCCGAAGGATTCGGATCGAGACTGATCAGCCGGAGCGTCTGCGGTCAGCTTGGCGGCTCTATCGGCTTCGACTGGCCCGTCGAGGGGGTGGTCGTGACGCTGCGCATGAGCAAAGCCCGGTTGGCGAGATGAACCCGGCTCAAGGCAATGTGGTCAGGCGCCTGACAGCGTCCATGAGATCGACCAGACTATAGGGCTTGCCGATGTAAATCGCGGCTGGGTCGAGTATCGCCAGACGCGGCATATGGTTTGGTTCGTAGGCAGACGCGACAATCACGGGGATCCTGGGGTGAAGTCGTCGGGCATGAACGGCGACGTCGATGCCGTCCCGTGACCCGGGCATATGAACGTCGGTCACGACGATATCGAAGGTCTCGCCGGCCTCGAGCAACCTGACGGGTTCGTCGCCGTCCCAAGCATCCACGACGTCAAATCCCTCATCCCGCAGGCTCTCGGCCGTCATCATCCGAATGAGGCCCTCGTCTTCGGCAAACAGGATCCTGATTGCCATCACGCGGTCTCACAACACATTGAAAAGCCGTAATACCAAGGCTCTGATACCGTGACTCCTGGGGGATTCCCGAGGTGGGCATAATCTGATTCGCTCTGGCGAACCTGGAGGTTTGCCATGCCAATCCCGCTCCGGAGCGACTTCACTGCAGCGCACGTGCGGGCCGCTGCCAGAAAGACGAAAGATGGCCCGCAGGCACGGCGTCTGCTGGCGGTGGCCACGATCTATGACGGCGGCACCCGAGGCGAGGCAGCCAAGGTCGGGGGGGTGACCCTACAGATCGTGCGGGAGTGGGTGCTGAAGTTCAACGCCGACGGACCGACAGGCTTGATCGACCGCAAGGCACCCGGCCAGCCGTCCAGGCTCGATGCTGAGCATCGGGCGGCCCTTGTTGGCCAGATCGAGAGTGGTCCCATTCCCGCCATCCACGGCGTGGTGCGATGGCGTGTCATCGACCTCTGCCAGTGGTTGTTCGAGGAATACCGCGTGCCTATCGCCAAGCAGACGCTTAGCCGGGAGTTGCGGAAGATGGGCTATCGCAAGCTGTCGGCGCGCCCGCGTCATCACGCTCAGGCGGAGGGTGCGATCGAGGCTTTTAAAAAAGTCTCCGCGCCCGTCTGGACCAAGTCGCGCACGAAAAGGGTGTCGCGCGCTCCGACATAGAACTCTGGTTCGCGGATGGTCGAGCGCAGGTGACGCTCGACCGGATCGGCCAGAAAAACAAGATCACCCGGCGATGGGCCCGGCGCGGCACACGACCCGTCGCTCCACAGGATCAGCGCACCGCCTCAACCTACATCTTCGGCGCAATCTGCCCACAGGAAGGTAAAGCGGCCGGACTGATCCTGCCCTGGTGCAATACCGATGCAATGACCCTGCATCTGGCTGAGATCGCCATCGCCGTGGCGCCCGGGGCTCATGCAGTCCTGCTGGTTGACCAGGCCGGATGGCACTTGTCGCCCAAGCTCATCATCCCGCCCAACATCACCCTCGTGCCGCTACCGCCCAAGTGCCCGGAGCTGAACCCGACAGAAAACATCTGGCAGTTCACGCGCGACAACTGGCTCTCGAACCGGATCTTCCGCTCCGGGGAAGACGTCGTCGCGCACTGTGTCGATGCCTGGAACAAGCTCGTCGATCAACCGTGGCGCATCATGTCCATCGGCTTGCGAGACTGGGCGAAGGGGCTCTGATCAGGGAGACTTGGTATAAGACCTAGTTCAAGGCTTTTGTTGCATTCGAGGTCGGTCACGATGGCGCGTCGCGCATCTTTCGTGCGGATCAGGCGTCCAACTGCTTGGCAACGCGGAGTACGACATCGCTCTCGGCCGCCTTGATCTGAATTACGCGATTCACGATCACGCTGCTGTGGAACCTGCTAAGGCTAGATGATCGTTGCCTCGTGCCTCTCCGGGTTCAAGGCGGTAGCGACTGAGGAGCAAGACGCTCTCCGCCTTGCCCACAGGGGTAGCGCGATGATTGACGATCTGGATTTCATCGAAGCGATCGTTTGCCGGTCCGGCCAGAGCATCACGCAATCTCAACATCGGCTCGAGGCTCGGTCGGTCACGAGGTCCGAGACGATCGAAGTGATGGCCGCGGCGAGACATCGGATCAAGCTTTTCAAACTGGTGCTCATCCCGGGACGCGAGATCTATCGAGCCTAACCCTTGCCGCGTCGGAACGCCGACTAGCCGTTGCTGCCTTAGCGGGCTCGCTAGCCCCCGGCAGGTCAGGTCAGGAGCTCCTTGCGAAAGGAGAGGTCGATCTTTTGGTATGTTGTAGCGCATGCAGTGGCCATTGGCTTGTCCCGGAGGCGCAGTGCGTCCGGGTGGTGATCGTTTTACCTTCAGACCTGGGCACTGTCCTTCGCATCGTAACCTGCGCGCGCACGACGGATTTCGGCATGATGACCGTTTGCGCATATCAGCACGCCATGCAGAGGGTCGAGGAAGGAATGGCCCAGGTCGGTGATACGATATTCGACGCTCGGGAGCTTCGTAGCAAAGACATGCCGCGAGACGAAACCGTCCCGCTCCAGATCCCGTAACGTCTCTGTCAGCATCCGTTTGGAAATATGCGGAATAGCACGGCGCAACGCGCCGAAGCGGTGGGCGGCGGATCCGAGGCAGAGCAGGATCAGCGTGCTCCACTTGCCCCCGAGATGCACCAGAACGTCTCGAATCGGGCATTCCGCCGGGTCCCTAGTGGCGATCAATGCAATATCGAACGGCCCATCCGCTGTGGTCGGTCGCAACGTCATGACGGGGAACCTCCAAGTAACCGGGCAGGAAAACCTGCCTCCTTGCGCATCAGGTCAGCGGTCTCAAAATGGCACCAGTCTTAAATTGGCGCCAAAGGATCCCTGATGACAAACGCTTCGGCTCCCTCCCTGCTTGTCACCGGTGCGGCGGGTCAGCTTGGCCAACTCACCGTCGAGAAGCTCTTAGCTTCCGGCACCGTAAACGTCGTCGCCGGAACGCGCGACCCGTCGAAGCTTCAGGCCCTCGTCGCGAGAGGGGTGGAGGTCCGCAAGGTCGATTTCGATGAGCCCGCCTCACTCGGAGCGGCGTTCGCCGGTATACATCGCGCCTTGATCGTCTCGACAGACACGATCATGGAGCCAGGCCTCAGGCTGCGGCAGCACCTAGCCGCCGTGAACGCGGCCGTACGGGCCGGAGTGCAGCATATCGTATACACGTCGCTTCCGAACGCCGGGCCGGAATCTCCTGTCCCATTCGCGGCGGACCATCGCGAAACGGAGCGGGCAATCGCCGAGAGTGGCGTCGCGTTCACGTTTTTGCGCAACAATTTCTACATGGAGAACACGTTCTTCATGGCCCGAGCTCTGGCGTCCGGACGGGTCTTCTCGTCGGCTGGTTCGGGACGATCGTCACATGTCTCGCGCGCGGACGTCGCCAGCACAGCCGCGGCCGTTCTGGCCTCCGGTATCCCGGGTGCCTTCGACGTTACCGGCCCGTCTTCCCATACGATCGATGAGCTGGTCGCTGCTCTCGCGCAGACCATCGGTCACCCCGTGGAGGTCATTCACGTCTCGGATGATGAGTTGGGGCAGGGTATGATCAAGGCCGGCCTTTCGTCCGCCATGGCCGCAGCCCTGGTGTCTATGGACGTCGCTACGCGCCGAGGGCTGCAGGGCACCGTCACCGACGCCGTTCCGGCCTTGACCGGCCAGGCGGCCATGTCGCTCATACAATTCCTCGCCATCGATGCGCATCGTGCCGCCCTTACGGGCCCATCGCAGCACTAGCGACTTCACCGGCTGGCAGCTGATCGTGCGATGCGATGCCTGCCAGCGCACGGTCGAGATGGCGATCGCCGCGCTGCTCGTGCGGCGGCTCCGATGCCTGGGACGCGGAGCCGTGCCGACCATGGTGCGGGTTGAGCGAGGTAGTCCGCGCGCGGTGCTGATCGAGCCCGGTTCCTCCTGACAGTGAACCTAACGTCGCTGTCATCTCGTCCACAAAATCGGTGGATAAATCGGTGGGCAATCGGTGGATTGTCTACCGATCGACAGGCTCCCGAGCGTGAGTCCTCATACTGAGATAAATAGGCTGTCCAGGTTGAACGATAGACACGGTTGCCACTCGCAGTTGTGCACTGCAGGGCGCCAGTTAATTTCCCTCAGAACCCGTTTGGAAAATCATGGGTGAGCATTTCTGCGCAGTAGATTGCCGCTCATTCCGACGAAGATCATGGCCTTTGATACGTCGATCCGGCGTTCGTAATCGCGCACGAGGCGACGCCAGCGGGTCATCCAGCCGAAGGTCCGCTCCACAACCCAACGACGCGGCTGCACCTCGAACTCCTTGGCGCCATCGCGACGACGGATGATTTCGAGGACGAACTTAAGAAAGGCGGCCTTGTCCATCAACACGAGCCGGTCATAGGCCCCGTCGGCGAACAGGTGCTTGATCCACGGCCAGCGCTTGCGGATCGCATCCAGGATCATCTGTGCGCCGGCGCTGTTCGAAATGTCTGCCGTGGTCAGGTTTACCATCAGCAGGCGCCCGTCGGTATCGACGGCAATATGCCGCTTGCGGCCGACGATCCGCTTGCCAGCATCGTAACCTCTTGCCCTAGCGCCCGGCGCCTTGACCGACTGGCTGTCTATCACCGCCGCCGAGGGGCTGGCGTCACGTCCGGCCCGCTCGCGACCCAGCATCAGGTCGACATCATGAATAGTCTGGAACAGGAAACGTCGTGCCAACTCCCGGAACCAGCCATAGACCGTGCGCCAGTGCCCGAAATGAACCGGCAGCATGCGCCAACCACAGCCCGACCGGCCCAGATACCGCACGGCATTGACGACTTCGCGGAACTCGATCTCCCGCGGCCGCCCCTGCTGGCCGGGGACCGGCATCAACGGTGCGATCCGCTCCCATTCCTCATCCGTCAGGTCAGACGGTTAGCGCTTCGTGTGTCGGGCGATCCTGGCCATCCGGCCTCGTTGCTCTGCTGTCCACATCCAGAGCTTGAATCACACCAGAACCAATTATCAAACAGGCTCTTATATTAGACCACATGTTCGCCTGAGACAGGGCGACCCGTCTCACAATATGCAGGTTGTCGAGGGTTGTGCTGGATCGTCCAGCGCAGAGCCTCATGCATAGGGAGACGGGTCTTGGAAAGCTTATCACCTACGTCGGGCTTGATGTTCACAAAGAGACAATCGCGGTGGCGCTTGCCGACGAGGGCAAGCGGGGAGACGTGCGTGAGCATGGCACGATTTCCAATACCACTACCGCCTTTACAAAACTGGCGAACAGGCTTGCAAAGAATGGTCGTGAGCTGAAGTTCTATTATGAGGCCTGACCATGCGGTTACGGTATCCAGCGCCAGCTGAGTGTTGCCGGGCACGAGTGCGTTGTCGTGGCACCCTCGCTGATCCCGATCAAGGCGGGCGACCGGATCAAGACGGACCGGCGGGACGCGATCAATCTTGCCAAGCTGCATCGGGCCGGCGAGCTGACGCCGGTCTGGATCCCCGATCAGGCGCATGAAGCTGTCCGCGATCTCGTGCGTGCCCGTCTGGCAGCTGTGCGCAGCTTACGTCAGGCTCGCCAGCAGTTGTCCGGGTTTCTTCTGCGCCACGGCCTGCATTATAGCCGCCCGACCTGGACGCTGATGCACAGACGCTGGCTGGCGGAGCTGCGTTTCGAACAACCCGTGCGTTATCTGGTCCTGGAAGATTGTCTTGTCGTCATCGAAGCAGCGACGGCGCGGCGAGATCGTCTCGAGGCTCACATTCGGGCGGCATTGGCGGACTGGTCGCTCGGCCCGGTCGTGCGCGCCTTGCAGGCTCTGCGTGGCGTCGCCCTGGTGGCAGCGGCAACCTTGGTGGCCGAGCTTGGCGACATGACGCGCTTTACCAACCCGCGCCAGCTCATGGCCTACCTGGGTCTGGTGCCATCGGAACATTCGAGCGGCGGCAAACGGCGCCAGGGAGGGATAACCAAAGCGGGCAACGGTGCAGCACGACGGATGCTGATCGAGGCTGCATGGACCTACCGGTTCCCGGCCCGGATCAGCCGGGATCTGCTGTTGCGGCAGGAAGGCGTGTCCGGGCCCATCCGCGAAACGGCGTGGAAGGCCCAGACCCGACTATGCGGGCGCTATCGCAAACTCTCTCATACCGGCAAGTCGGCAAAGATCGTGACCACGGCAATCGCACGTGAATTGAGTGGTTTTGTTTGGGCGATTGCCAAGCATGTCGAGGCTGCCGCCGCCTGATCTGTTTTATCTGATTGAACACGACGGTAAGGAGAACAGCAGCACCTCGATGCATCCAAAGCTGGGCAGGGCTGGAGGCACGGTCACGGCCAGGAGAACCCTCGGAAACATCTACAGCCGGATTTTTGTCCGACGCTGGTTTTCTAGACAGAGGACGCTCCGCGACGTATCCCCGGTCCGGCGGTAACCAACCCGCGTATCAGAGCATGATCAACCGTCGTTTCATGATCGTGCCTCCTGCCTTACCCAGCTGCGGCTACGCTGAACAGCCTGTCATACGGGCGCAGATTTACCGTGCCTGCAGCTTGAAGTGGCGAACATGAGAGATGTTTAGTCCAAGTCTTGAAAGGCATACCTTTGGGCTATCTATTGCAGAGCGAATTAGCGGAGACGGCGGGGCAAATGCCTTCCCATCCATCTGGTTCTTACTAAAGTCAAAATCTGGATCTATCTCTCCCCCTCAGAGACTTATTCTAAAATCGGGACGAGTGGGATTAGGTGCTGATATAAAGGCGTGGTAGGCACGGACTTGCGAAACGAAACGCTTCCGCCTGTTTGTGTCAGGAGGCCTGGATAATGATGCGCCGCGCGACGGCGCGGAGGCAAAAGGTCCCGATGGCAAGCGGACGGCCAATTCTACTCGTGGATAATGACCAGATATTTCGAGAAGCGCTGGTTGAGCAGCTTCAATCTGAGGGTCAGTTTTTGGTTGAGCAGGCTAGTTCAATCTCGCAAGCGCGCGGTTTTCTCAACGAGTCGCCCCGGTACGACGCTCTAATTCTGGAGGTGGTACTGCCCGATGGAGACGGGTGCGACTTTTGTGCCAGTCAAAGGGATTCGGGGCGGCGCACGCCGGTCATCATATTGAGCGAATTGCGCGAGGAAGCCGATGTCGTTCGGGGTCTGAATGCCGGTGCCAATGACTACGTTACAAAGCCCTTGAGGATCGCAGAGCTACTTGCTCGTCTCCGAGCGCAAATCCGCATCTTTGAGAGCAATGAAAACGCGACCTTTAAAATTGGTCCGTATACATTCTGTCCAGCTGCAAAGCTGTTGCAGGAAACGAACGGTAATAGAAGTATTCGATTGACCGCGAAAGAAGCCAAAATGCTTAAGTTTCTGTATCGCCTCGGTGACAAGTTGGCCTCGCGGCAAGTTCTGCTGGCTGAGGTCTGGGGCTACAACGCTTCTATCCAAACAAATACGCTCGAGACGCATATCTACCGGCTGCGCAGAAAAATCGGTTCACACCCTGGAGGCGCTAACCTCCTCATTAGTGAAAGGGGCGGCTACCGTCTACATCGCGGGGACCTTGCAGAGACTTGGCGAGATAGCCCCCCGATAGGCCCCTACAATCCGTAAGCGCGCTGTGAGCGGAAGATCCAGCGGCATGGGTGGCACCGGTGCGATGAGGGCCATGCCCACAATCTCGCGGTTGCCGGCCTTCACGCCCCTCCGGTAGGGCAGCCACAGGATCGCCTTGCCGTCTGGGGCAACGCCACCGTGCGGACGCTGCGGAAGATCCAGGACGCCATTGAGGGCGAGGGGCTGGAGATCATTGTAGATGGCGGGCTAAGTGCTGGATCCGGGCCCGGTCTTCGGGTGAGGCATAGCGGGACATGAGCGCCACTCACGCGGACGCCGACGCAATGGCAGTCTTGATCCACCCAGACGATGCCGATCGCGCCTTTGTCGCCGGCGTCCAGTTCGCCCGGGCGCTCGCTGGCGCCGAGAGCGTAGCCTTCGTCATTGCGCTGGATGAGCAGGTGGCCCTCATCCGGGCTGCGATCCTCGATGTCGGCTATGCCAAGGCTAAGGCGCGGACAACTGGTGAGCTGTTCGAAGCCGGCGCTCGACATGAGTGGTGCCGGATCGCAGCCCGGAGCGGCCGGCGGTATGGGGGACGGCATGAAACGACGCCGGCACTTGCATCTGATGCGCCACGTCCTGCCCCGCGGCACGCTGACCCTGCCTGCCGCGCGGGCTCTGTCAGCCCGGCCAGGAAGCCGGCGCTGTGAACGGCTGATGGCGACGTGGCTTCTCAGGCCGCGTAGCTCGTGAGCGAGACCGATCCAGTCCAACCGGCAACCGTGGTCAATTCGCCCATGGTCCGCAACGAGCGCACCAAGCTGCTCGCCGGCGCGCTGAACACCCTGGCGACGACGACGATCGCCTCAGCGCTCATCCTACCGGGGATTGCCGAGGCCTATCACCTGACCCACCCCCTCGGCAGCTGATGGCCTGTGATCGGGATCGTTTGGCTGCTGGCCGGCGTTGGCCTACATATGTTTGCGCAGATCGTGCTTGGAAGGCTGATCCCATGACCGGCTTGGATCTCTACCTGCTTCTGGCTCCGCTGGTGCTGCTGGCCCTCGGCGGCGGCGCAACCTACTGGTGGACCCACACCGGGCGCTGAGGCTGACCTCAAACGCCCCACAAGACCTCCAGCTCCTCTCCGAGGTGCTGGAATGCCTGCGTGGCAAGGTCGGTCGGACCAAGCTGCTTGCCCACATCGTCGAGCACCCGCGCCATAATGGGGGTCCGACCTCTCGCCAGAATGGCCGGAAGCTCCTGTTCACCGAGGCGGATTACATCCGGTTGCTCGATATCTTCGTGCCGGTGCCACCAGAGAGCCGGCTGGAGATCGCCGCCCCTCCATCAAACGCAGGTGCCTCTCGCCGACTGGAGGCACTGTTTGCAAAGCAGCAGAAGCGCCATCGAGACGCACGAAAGTAACCGGTGGACAAGCTCGGTTTCTATAGCGCTAATAACGGCCGGATGTTTTAACCGTGGTAGTTGCCCAGTGTGCAGCAAAACCTTGCTGAGCGATGTCAGCCAAGATTTCAGTTGTGTTCATTCCGGCTCGAGGTTCGCCCTGGTTGATGTCGTTGCCGCTCGAGAACTGCTCTCGGTCGGTAAATAGATCGGCTAGTTGCGCAGGCAAAGACAAGGTTGATATATCCGTGCCTGCTGGGACCGTTAAGTACTGATCGCGTGCTCGCTTGCTGCGGTACGTATCAATCTTCATAGGCGCTTTCTCCTTTATGATTTACGCTTCGATGCGGAAGGCAGGCTCATGAATACAAAAGAAGAATGTGAACGACGTATTTGCGTCGCCACCTTGTTGACAGAGGGCCAGCCTTACAGGGAGCGATCGGCCAACATAATTAAGGGCCTAGAAACGGCCGGTTTCAAGGCTGTGTTCGTTGGATCGGGTGAGAGTCTTCAAAATCCAGCGGGTTCAGTTACAGATGGGGGAGGGTTGGCTACTCTGCTGGAGAGCGCTGAGGTCTCGTTCCGGTTCGAAATAGTAGCTGGCAAAACCGTTGTTCATTGGCTTTGATCAAGAAGTATTAATCTGCGCATAGCCCGCGCTCAAGCGACTGATCTTTAATGACCGCCTGACGATGCTCCCGCCTATAGTGGCAGTCCACCACCGTAAATCGCTATCGCTTCTGCATCTTCGCAAGCTGGGGGGCGCCCCCACGTCGAGCCTCAAGCCTCGCCGTGTATCGGCCCCACCATTTCTGGAGACTTCCATCCGCCCGACTGTATGGACGGCGGGTAGTGCCGGGCCGGCTAGGCTGTCTCGAAGACGGACAAGCGCGACGATGCGAGGGGTCTGTCGAATTGTTTTCACGGCAGCACGTCATCAGAGCCGATGTCCAGCTTGTCGATTGCCGCTTCGAGCTCGTGGAACGCCGCCTCACCGATACGGCCTTTCTTGCGCAGCTGCACCAGCATGGTAACCATCCGCTGAGCACCGCGGCATCATGTCTGATCAGGCAGCGTGGCCGATCGCGGCGGTATTTGATTTAAGCCAGTGCCATGGCAGCAGATCATCGAGGCGTTGCACCGGATGTTCCGCGATGCGGGCCAGCACGTCAGCCAGCCAAGCCTGCGGGTCAACGTCGTTCATCTTGGCCGTGACGATCAAGCTGTACATGATTGCGGCACGCTGCCCGCCGCGATCCGAACCACAGAACAGCCAGGATTTTCGCCCAAGTGCGATGCCTCTCAGGGCGCGTTCGGCCGCGTTGTTGCTGAGGCAGATCCGTCCATCATCCGCAAACCGGGTAAACGCCGTCCAGCGTTTCAGCATGTAGTCGATGGCTTTGGCGATGTCGTTGCCACGCGCGAGCTTAGCCCGCTGCTGACCCAACCAGTCCTGCAGGTCCATCACCAGGGGAAGTGACGAGGCCTGCCGGATCGCCCGGCGCTCCTCGGCACTGTGGCCGTTGATGTCGCGTTCGATGTCGAACAGGGCGTCGATGCGTTGCACGGCTTCCAGGCAGATTGGCGACAGAACCGCTGGGGCCTTGCCGTGCGCCGCACGGCGCGCGCTGCCCGCAAGGTCGGCCAGCACGAAAAACTTCCGGCGCGCATGCGCCCAGCAGGCAGCTTCCACGATCGGCCCGGGTTTGCGTCCCGGTTCATAGAGCTTGCCATAGCCGCCATAAGCATCTGCCTGCAGGATGCCGGTGTAGGCTGCCAGATGGCCTTGCGGGTGTTCGCCGCCGCGATCGCGCGAGTAGTGGAACACAGCACCCGGCGGAGCGAGACCACCGAACGGCCGATCGTCGCGCACGTAGACCCACAGACGGGCGATGTCGGTCTTGCCGCGGGCCAGCACCGGCACCGTGGTGTCATCGCCATGCAGCCGTTCTGCCGCCATGACATGAGCAGCCAAGCGCCCAAACAGCGGCATCAGCACGGTTGTGCAGGCACCGACCTGGTCGGCCAGCGTCGACAGGCTGACCTCCACACCCTCGCGGGCATAGCGTTCTGCCTGACGGTTGAGCGGCTGATGCTGGCCGAACTTCTCGAACAGAATCATGGCCAGCAGGTTCGGTCCGGCCCAGCCGCGGGGCGTCACGTGGAATGGCGCCGGGGGCTGACTGATGCGCTCGCAATCGCGGCAGGAGAATTTCTCACGCACATGCTGGATGACTTTCCAGCTGCGCGGGACGACCTCCAGGGTCTCCGTGACGTCCTCCCCCAGCCTGGACAGGCGTGTGCCGCCGCAGCAGGCGCAGGCCGACGGACCTGCGATGACGACGCGCTCGCGAGGGAGGTGTTCGGGAAACGGGCGCCGGGCCGGGCGCTTGCGGGTAAAGCCGGTGACGGCTGTAGTCTTGGCCGCGGCGGCCTCGGCAGCCAGCTCGTCCTCGGTGGCCGATGCTTCCAGCTCTTCCAGCTGCAGTTCCATCTGCTCCAGCAGGCGGGCGGTGCGCTCCGAGCGTGGTCCGAAGCGGTCACGGTTCAGTTTCTCAATCTGCAGCTTGAGGTGGGCGATCAACGCCTGGTCGCTGGATTGCTGGGCTTGGGCCTCGGCTATGACCCGGGCGACGTCGGCACGTGCTGCCAGGAGCGCTGCCTTGAGCAGCTCGACCTCATCCGGCGGTGCGGCAAACTCGGCGTCCATGCCGAAGATTGAATCATGAACCAAGCCGCCGTGGTACTATTTTCGGCAGCTACCGATCCATTATCCTGCAGATTGTGGACGCCATGTCTGCCGCGGATTGCGCCAGTCGATCGCCTCCAGCAAATAACCCATCTGCGCCGCTGTCAGCGGCACTGCGCCATCCACCGTCTGCGGCCAAATGAAGCGCCCGCGATCCAGGCGCTTGGCATAGAGCGACAAACCGATGCCATCATGCCAGATCGCCTTGATCAGCGAACCACTGCGGCCCCTAAAAACAAAAACATCCCCAGCAAATGGATCTCGGCCAAGCCCTTCCTGCACCTGCAGAGCAAGACCGCGCATGCCCCGGCGCATGTCGGTATGGCCCGTCGCGATCCAGATCCGTACGCTCGCCGAAACCGGGATCACTCGCGCAGCGCCGCCAGCACGCGCCGCAACGCGCCGAGATTGACGTCGCTGCCAACGCGGACGTGTCGGCCATTGCCCAGCTCGATTTCGATGAGCCCGGACGTCGGCACGGATCGCATCGGCGCTACCGAGTGCGGTGCCGAATTGGATGGCATGGATTCCGTGGGAGCCACCCCGATCATCTGCACCGGCATGAACATCGCCATATCCGACGCCGCCCTCAGCACACCCTCACGCACCTGTCGTCGCCAGGTGAACAGAAGGCTTTCGCAAATATCATGGCGAGCCGCGACAGCGCGGATCGCAACACCAGGCTCCTGCGTCTCAGCAACAATGCGCAGCTTATCTGCCGTGCTCCAACGCCGCCGACCCTCACGCCCGGTGATGATCTCCATCACGCCATCCATCGAAACACCTCAAGCGCCACCTAAAGTAGCAACTTAAGGTGGCGACAGATTCACGCCCAGGCGGCCTTCAGCGGAGGGATACCCAGCATGCGCCGCTGTGCCTGCACCGCGGTCTGCTGCAGCCCCGCCATACCGTCGCGCGGCACCTCGCCCCCACGGCGATATTCAGCCAGGAGAGCGGTGCGCGCATGGGTGTCCGGTGCGTTCTCGAGATCAGACACGGCCGCGCGGGCAGTCTCGACGCGCGCCATCCTTACCTCGCTCTCAACCAACTGATCGTCATGCAGCGTCAGCACGGAGAGAAGCGGCCGCAGCGTCATGCCCGGCAGCACCAGCGTACCCAGCAAGACCGCGAACGCCACGAACTGCAGCAGGTCGCGATGCGGGAAGTCGTCTGGCAACGCAAGCGCCGCGGCCAGCGTGACGATGCCGCGCATGCCGCACCAGGCGACGATCATGCCGCCATGCCAATCTCCTGGCTTGCCGCGATCAGCGTGGCGACGCGGCCCAATCCCGAAGCCGGGAATCCGCCAGCGCACGAATGCGGTGTGGCTCATGACCCAGACGACCCGCGCCAGGATCACCGTAGCCAGCGCCGAGGCCGCCACGAGCAGTCAGATGCGACCGTTTGGCCCCTCCAGCTGCGGCAAGGACAGCCGCAATTGCAGCCCGATCAGCACGAAGGCGAGTACGTTTAGAACCAGGATTACCACGTCCCAGACGGCATAGCGCTGCACGCGTAGCCACGCCTCGCCACGCAGCGGCAACACGCGGGCGATGGTGAGCGCATAGACGACGACGGTGATGATCGGCGAGAGCCCAAGCTGCTCACCCAGTATCCAGACCAGAAAGGTAGCAACGAATTGCATGACGATCGATACTGTGTGGTC
This sequence comes from Lichenicola cladoniae, assembly GCF_013201075.1. NCBI lineage: Bacteria > Pseudomonadati > Pseudomonadota > Alphaproteobacteria > Acetobacterales > Acetobacteraceae > Lichenicola > Lichenicola cladoniae. The sequence goes on from NZ_CP053711.1 coordinate 131,637, forward strand.
GCGCAGCCGGTTTGCCAGGAGCAGGTACAGCTTCCCCAGCACATAGCCTGCCACCAGCCCGCCCGCCACCGACAACAGCAGCAGAGGCAGCTGCGTTCAGGGATGGAACGCACCGGCGGCGACCACCACGAGGGCGCCGCGATAGATCAGCAGGGCGGCCGCATCGTTGAACAGGCTCTCCCCCTCCAGGATGGTCATGAGGCGGTGCGGCGGCGACAGATGTCGCAGGATCGGCGTGGCGGCACTGGCATCGGTCGGCGCGACGAGGGCACCCAGCGCGATCGCCGCCGCCCAGGGCAGCCCAGGCACCAACGCATGTGCGGTCCAGGTCACCGCCGCGACGGTGGTGATGACGGCCACCAGCACCAGCCCGGTGATTGAAACGGCGTTGGCCTTGAGGTCGCGTGGGCTGGCGCCGAACCCCGCCTCCATGAGCGCCGGCGCTACGAACAGCGCCAGCGCTAGCGACGGGTCCAGGCGGATCACCGGCGCGCCCGGCACAAAAGCGAGCCCAGCCCCAGCCAGCGCCAGCAATGCCGGATAAGGCGTGCCGATCCGGCCGGCCAACAGGTAGAGCAGCGCGCCGCCGGTCAGCAGTGCGAGGGCAAGCTCAAAGATGGGCATGCGTCACTCTCGGGCACGCACCGCCCCGGGTCAAAGACCACCTGGATCTAGGCTGGACGGCCCGAAGTGGTGCTATGGAAGGATCGGAGTCGAGCTCACGACGTCATTCAGCGCTGACCGGGCTACTGGTCCCGTTGAGCGTATACACGCCTCATAGCAGCTGCGCTCCATCTACAGTTAGGAGCCTTCGCGTGAACTACCGCCAAGCGGCTCGCCTGATGATCAACAAACACAGCAGGAATGCTAGAAAATTAGCAATGACGCGTGCAGCCGAATTACGCGCCAAGGATGAACTTGTCACCGCGGCCATATGGGTAAAAGTCAGTGATGAGATCGCGGCACAGCAGGCGGCGCTGGATGGAGGAATAAGGGTTCTGATAGGCCTTTGAGGCCATCGGCCCACGCTGCACTGCCGACTAGGGGTCACTGCACTAAAGTGAATCTCGCATACGCTAGATCTGAACCAATCAAGAACATTCCCTTAGAGAGGACTTGTGTTCCTCCGGCGCCCAGTTTCGAGCAGAGAATATGACCCTTCTCGGTTCCAGTTCTCTTCCTCTGATGGTCCGCTCTCTCTGACGCCGACACTGGATGTCAGATTGATACCTTTCTTGTGGGGCGTCGGGGACGGGGTTTTGGCCGATGTTCGATATTCAACCACATCAGCAAGCTCCCTAGTTTGCTCACGGTGCCAAATTGCCTAAGCCGAGGAGGCGGTCACCTGCCGGTGAACATCATGTTGTGACCACATGGCATTCTCGCGATTTGGTATCAGACAACATCCAAAGATCCGAGTGCGTGCCGTGCCGCAATCACTAGATGCTATCGACATCGAGATTCTGTTACGCCGGGGTCGTGAGACGATCAGGCAATGTCAGCTTGATCGCGAATGGGTCTCGGCCATGATTGCGGAGAGCCGCATCATAGTCGCACGGGCCGACGCTGAGCGAGCTGCCGTGCGACGGGCGCGCAAGGCATTGGATGCTCAGTCTTTAGCAGGGCTCCATGACCAGACTAGCGGTTCACTAGCTCGTTTGGATCCAACCCGCTCCACTCCACAAGCCGCTTGGCCTGTCGCTCGGTCAGGTTAAGACAGTTCTTGACCGCCGCCCAACGCGGCTCTTTCGTGCCTTTCCGGATGTAGACCGAACGGGCAGATCCGATGGCGCGTTTCAGAAGTTCATCCATTGAGAAGCCGGTCAAAGGCTCAGGCATCACTAGCTTCCCGGACCAGCGATTGCGACGACGCGGCCGTTACGCTCGAGCCGGACCGCACCGGGTGACTCGCGCACCGCAGGCGGGCCAGGGCCCTGGACACTGTGATGTCCGGCCTGCGTCTGACCAGGACTGCCACCCGGACAATACCCTGCCGGGAGCATCGATCGCAGTCAGCGATCAGATGCCAGTCAAAATAACCGGCGAGCCGCTGCTCCCGGACGTAGGCAGCCGCCTTCTGGCGTGATGTGTTGTGACCCATGGCAGTTGTCTTGTTGCGTACGAACAAAACATGAACAAAGGTCAGCCTTAGAATTACGAGGGCGCGGTCTGCGCGCCACGACTGTTAATTTTCACTGAGAGCTGACCCGGCGTTTTCATTGAGAAGTGACCCGGCCAAGGGTATTTCTGTCGCACTGCTGGTGCGGGTCAAGCCGATGTTTTGGTTCTCCTGGTTTTGGGTTCGGTCGAACTGCTTCTGAACCTGAAGCTGTCGTTCCCGGTTTCCAGGATGTGGCAGTGGTGGGTGAGCCGGTCGAGCAGCGCGGTCGTCATCTTGGTATCGCCGAACACCTGGCCCCACTCGCTAAAGCTCAGGTTGGTGGTAATGACGACGCTGGTCTGCTCGTAGAGCTTGCTGAGCAGGTGAAATAACAGCGCGCCGCCCGACGAACTGAACGGCAGGTAGCCAAGTTCGTCCAGGATGACGAGGTCGAGACGGATCAGATGGTCGGCGAGGTGTCCGGCCTTGTTGGCGGCTTTCTCCTGTTCCAGCGTGTTGACCAGGTCCACGGTGGAAAAGAACCTGACCTTCTTGCGGCTTTGTTCGATGGCCTGGACGCCCAGTGCCGTGGCGAGGTGGCTCTTTCCGGTGCCGGGCCCGCCGATGAGCACGACGTTGTCGGCCCGGTCGGTGAACTCGCCTCGGTGCAGTTGCCTCACCGTGGCCTCGTTGACCTCGCTGGCGGCGAAGTCGAAGCTGGCCAGGTCCTTGTAGGCCGGAAACCGTGCTGCCTTGGTGTGATAGGCGATGGAGCGTACCTCGCGCTCGGCCATCTCGGCCTTAAGCAGCTGCGACATGGTGGGGACGGCCGCCTCGAACGCAGGGCCGCCTTGCTCGGCCAGTTCTCCCACCGCCTGAGCCATGCCGAACATCTTGAGCCCGCGCAGCATGACCACGAGGGCGGCGCTGGCGGGATCATGACGCATGGCGCAGCTCCCGGTCCCGCAGCGCGTCGTAGCGCTCGATATCGGCCTTGGGCTCCTGTCGCAGCACGAGAGCCTGCGGTGCGTTGATGGCGGCAGTTGCGCCATGGCCGTCCGTCAGGCGGTGGAGGATGTTGAGGACATGGGTCTTAGTGGCGACACCGTCCTCGAGAGCCAGTTCCACCGCGCACAACACCGCCTGCTCATCGTGTTGCAGTACCAGGGCAAGGACGTCCACCATCTCCCGATCGCCCCCTGGCCGCCGCAGCAGTGCGGTCTGGAGTGTGCGAAACGCTTCCGGCATTTCGGCAAAGGGCGCGCCATTGCGCAGAGCCCCCGGCTTGCGCTGGATCACCGCCAGGTAATGCCGCCAGTCGTAGACGGTGCGGCGGGGGACATCGTGCGAGCGTTCGACGATGCGGACGTGCTCGCATAAGACCTGCCCCTCGGCTACCACGATCAGGCGATCGGGATAGACCCGCAGGCTGACCGGCCGGTTGGCAAACGAGGCGGGCACGCTGTAGCGGTTGGCCTCGAAATGCAGCAGGCAGGTCGGCGACACCCGTTTGGGGTGCTCGACAAAGCCATCGAACGCCCGGCCCACCGGCATCAGGCTCGCCCGCTCCTCGGCGTGAACGTCAGCGACGCTGCCCGGCAGCACCCCGTGCACGAGCTCGCCCCAGCGCTCGATGCAGCGCGTCTCGAGCCACGCGTTGAGTTCTGGCAGGTCGGCAAAGGACGGCACGGCCTGCCAGAGCTGCCGCCGCGCATCCTGTACGTTTTTCTCGACCTGACCTTTCTCCCAGCCCGAGGCTGGGCTGCAGAACGTGGGCTCGAACAGGTAATGGCTGGCCATGGCGGCAAAGCGTGCGTTGACCTGCCGCGCCTTGCCCACCCCGATCCGGTCCACGGCGGTTCGCATGTTGTCGAAGATGCCCCGGCGCGGAACCCCGCCCAGCACCCGGAACGCCTCGGCCAGGGCGTCGAACAGCATCTCGTGCGTCTGTAGCCTGTAGGCCCTGACCACGAAGGCCCGGCTATGCGCGAGCTTGGTGTGCGCGGCCTGCAGCTTGACCCGTTTGCCGGCGATCGTTGCCCAGTCCTCGCTCCAGTCGAACTGGAAAGCATCTCCCGGAGAGAAAACCAGCGGCACGAACACTCCGCGCCCGGTAGTGCGCTGCGCGACCATGCGCTCCGCTCGCCAATGCCGGGCAAAAGCGGCAACCCGTGCGTAGGAGCCGTCATAACCCAGCACGACGAGGTCCGCGTGCAACCGGCGAGCGGTCCGGCGCGACTTGCGCCCTTTGCCTGCCTCCACCGCCAGCCATCCCGACAGCTTGTCTGCGAACGGGTCCAGCCGGCTCGGGCGCTCCGGCACCTTGAACCTGACTTCGACCGCGTCCGAACGCAGGTATTTGCGGATCGTGTTCCGCGACAACCCCGTCCGCCTCTCAATGTCTCGGATCGAAATCTGATCCCTGTGACGCCAACGGTGGATCACACTCAACAACTCCATGTCGATCACTCCAATAACCCCAACCATTCGGCAAGGGATGTGAACAGACACGGGTCAAATCTCAGCGAAAACTCAGGCCCTACCCGGGGCAGATCTCAATGCAAATCAACAATCTACAGCTACGGCGGCGTGGCATCACGACGATCGTCCTGGGCGGGATCGCGACCAACATGGGCGTCGAATCGACTGCGCGGGCCGCGCACGAGCACGGCTACGCGGTGGTCATCGCGGAAGACCTCACCACGACGATGACGGACGAGATGCACCGCTTCGCCATCGACCGCGTCTTTCCCCTGCTTGGACGCGTGACCACCGCGGACGGGATCGAGCTCGCGCGCTGAACGTGCGTCGCACGCCGGCGGCGCAGTCTAGGGAGGCCGTCTCGGCGCCCGACGGCGATCGGACCGGACGGCTACCCCTTGCGGTCTGGCAGGTCGTCGGCGTCGCAGCCATTGGTTCGTTTATGGCGCAGCTCGACGCGACCGTGGTCAACGTGTCGCTCGGAAGCCTTAGCCGGGACCTGCATGCCAGCCTCGCAACGATCCAGTGGGTGGTGAGCGGCTATCTTCTGGCGCTCGCACTGGTCCTTCCGCTGAATGGCTGGCTTGTGGATCGGATCGGTGCCAAGGCCGTCTATCTCTGGTGCTTCGCGGCCTTCACCTTATCATCGACGTTGTGCGGGCTGGCGTGGTCCGCAGAGTCCCTGATCGCATTCCGGATTCTACAGGGCATGAGCGGCGGCCTGCTCGCCCCCATGGCCCAGATGATGGTCGCGCGGGTCGCTGGGCGGCAGATGGCGCGGGTCGCGAGTTACGTCACGATGCCTGTCCTGCTCGCGCCGCTCCTTGGGCCAGTGGTCGCGGGGGCTATTCTTCATTATGCCTCCTGGCGCTGGCTGTTCCTCGTCAACCTCCCGGTTGGGGTGATGGCATTCGCTCTTGCAGCCGTCTTACTGAGCGACGATCGGAACGAGACACGGCCGCGCACGCTCGACCTGACGGGGCTGGCTCTCCTGTCGCCGGGACTTTTCTTGTTCCTGTACGGCTCCGACCACGCTGGCACGCCGGTCGGTCGAGCCTCACTCGCGATCTCCGTCGTTGTGCTCGTGTGGTTCTGCTGGAACGCGTCGCGAAAGGGTGACGCTGCACTGATCGACCTTCGGCTCCTCCGCAACAAGCCGTTCGCCGCCTCGGTCCTTGTCATGTTCATGATGAACGGAGTGTCTTTCGCCGGTCAGATGCTGATACCGATCTTTCTGACACACGGGTGCGGGTTGTCGCCGGAACGCAGCGGATTGCTGCTGGCGCCGCTCGGCCTCGGGATGATGTGCACCTACCCGTTCATCGGCGCCCTCACCGACCGGTTCGGCATCCGCAGACTGGCGGGCGCTGGTGCGCTGCTGGCAATCTTGTGGACAGTGCCACTGCTCTTTCTCGCGAGTCACGGGCTCTCCGTCCCGCTCCTCGTTGGGAGCCTCTTTCTACGCGGCGCCGGCATCAGCGCGGTTGGCGTGCCGTCGATGACTGCTAGCTATGCGACGATAGCGAAACCGAAACTGCCGATGGCGGCTTCAGCCTCCAACATCGTCCAGCGCCTTGGCGGCCCGACATTAACCACGGTATGCGCGACCTTTCTCGGCTGGCGTCTTTCGGCGATCTCCGGCCCGGCGTCATCCCTGGAAGGGTTCGTCGCGACGTTCGCGCTGCTGTCAGCGCTTCATGCGGCGCTGTATCTCACGACACTCCGGTTGCCGGCCGTGCTTCCAGACCCAGAACCCGAACAGCCAGGCTGATCGGCGCGGTCAGGTTCGTGTCTTACATATAGCGGCGATCTCTATAACGGCCGAATGCACAAAACAATCGATTGATGTACTGGACTGAGGTCATCCCGCGTGTGCGGTAGGATCGAGTTTCAGCACGCATCAACTCATGTATCTATCTGCGGCCAGTAAACCCATTCAGTAAGGTTTATGCTGAACCGAACTTTTGGTTCCATTACTACCGGACCCCCGGATTATGTGGACCTCCTAGACACGGCTCTAGGCGGCCTCTGCCTCGATCTCGCTCTGGAATTTGGCAAGGAAGTCATCGCGGCCGATCTGGCCCGTGTCGACCGCCTTCGCATTGCCGGCAGCGATGAAGGTGACGTCCGTGATACCGATGACTTTGAGGATCAGCCGGAGATACTGGGTCGCGATGTCGCGGTCGCGGATGGGTGAGTCCTCGGTGTAGACGCCGCCGGAGGCGAGAAGCACGGTCGCCTTCTTTACGGCGACGAGACCGCTGCCATCCGTGCCGAGCGTCAGCCCCTTACGAACGATGTGGTCAATCCACGCCTTGAGCGCGGCGGGCACGTTGTAGTTGTAGACTGGAGTGGCGATCACGAGATGGTCGGTTGCCAGCAGCTCGGCGACGAGTTCGTCCGACAGGCGCAATGCCTCCTTCATTTCGGGCGAGTGCTGCTCGGCCGGTGTGAAATAGGCCTGGAGCCAAGGCCCTGTCACGAACGGCAAGTCGGTTTCCATCAAGTCGCGATCAACCACTTCGCCGTTTGGATGCGCCGCTTGCCATTCGGTGACGAACCGGCGGGTGAGGCCACGTGAGATCGAGTAGTCGCCGCGCGGGCTGGTTTCGACGACGAGAAGCTTGGACATAAGTGTTCCTCCTTACGTGTGGGGTTAGCCGAAGCGGAAGCCGGAAATCGGTTTGCCGAGCGCATGGCCGTGGAAATGGACGGCGCCGGGCTCGCCTGACGCCGCCCCGGCGGCGACCATCAACGGTAGCAAGTGATCCTCGTGGGGTTGCGCGTCGCGGGCGCAGGGAGCGTCTTCCCAGCGGATCAGCGCGCTGTCGCGTGTCTCGCCGTCGATCATCGCTGACCGCAGCCAACCATCAAATGCTTCGGCCTCGGGGTCTAGTCTCTCGCCACCGAAGAAGCCGCGCATGTTGTGATAGGTCTGGCCGCTACCGAGTATCAGCACGCCTTCGCCCCGTAGCGGCTTGAGCGCACGCCCGATCGCAAGGTGGGTGGCCGGATCGAGACCGCGTTGCAACGAGAGCTGCATCAGCGGAATGTCAGCATCAGGCACCATCACCTTGAGAGGCACGAACACGCCGTGGTCCCAGCCACGTGCTGGCTCACTATTGCTGGGGATGCCAGCGGCCGAAAGAAGACTGCGCACGCGCGCCGCCAGGTCGGGCTCACCGGGGGCCGGCCATATCAACTGATAGGTATAGTCGGGGAAACCGCCGTAATCGAACAGCAGCGGAGGCGACGCGCCGGCATTGACGGTCGGCACATTCTCTTCCCAATGGCCCGAGATGGCGAGGATGGCACGCGGCCTCTCGGAGAGCGTGGCCATGAAGCCGCGCAGGTAGCTTTCCAGCTCGCTCCACGTCTCGCGCATCGGTCCCGGCTCAAGAAAGAAACACGGGCCGCCGCCATGGTTGATGAAGAAGGTCGGTTGCATGACTGACCATGTGGCCCATCGAAACCATGCACGGAAGCGATAAATATATGATAGTCCTTATCGGCAGGGATGATGGATGATCGGAAGCCTCACCCTTGACCAGCTTCGCGTGCTGGTCGCAATCGCGGACACGGGCAGCTTCTCCGCCGCAGGCCGCAAGCTCGGGCGCGTGCAATCCGCCATCAGCCAGGCCGTCGCGACCTTGGAGAGTGTGCAGGGCGTGGCGCTGTTCGACCGGTCGGAGTTCCGGCCTGCGTTGACCGATGTGGGCCGCGTGCTGGTAGGACAGGCCCGCACCCTCTTGTCCGGTGCCGCCCGCTTTGAAGCACTCGCCGCCGGCATGCGCGAAGGGCTTGAGCCCGAGCTGGCTGTCGCGATCGATCCGCTGGTTCCGACCGCAGCCTTTATCGATAGCCTGCAAGCGCTACGCCTCGAGTTTCCCTACCTTCCCGTCAGCTTCTCCACCGAAGGGCTGGGCGGGGCTGAGCGAAGGTTGCGACGGGGGGACGCCGCGCTCGCGCTTTGCATCCTGTTGCCCAGTGTACCCGACGATGTGGCGGCCCTACCGCTGCTCGGTATCAACCTCATTCCTGTCGTGTCCCCGGCTCATCCCTTGGCTGGGCTGGACCGGCCGGCAACGCACGTCGACCTGGACGAGCATATTCAACTCGTGCTGTCCGACCCTGCCGCGCCCGATGGCCCCAGCTACGGCGTAATTGGCACTAGGGCTTGGCGTTTCGTGGAACTCGGGCGGCGACTGGACTTCTTGCTAGCGGGCCTGGGCTGGTGCCGAATGCCCGAATATCTCGTCATGCCGCACTTGGCCGATGGTCGCCTTGTCTCCCTGGCGATCGAAAACGATCCCGCCCGCGCGACGGGGCCGCTGACAATCTACGCCGCTCACATGCGGGATCGCTCTCTCGGTCGGGCCGGGAGTTGGCTACTCAACGATCTACAGGCTCGCCTCGCTTAGGGCGGCTAGTTCCCGCTTTCACGCTTCTTTTCGAGAGAGCTGGTATCGTCGTCATCAGGTCAGCGAGCGTTTGCAAAGCGTTGAAAATGGCTTCTCATTTGCCCACGGTCGCCAGCTCGCGCATCGCAGCTTGGTTCGAATTGATCGAGTAGAGGTTGCAGATAGCACTGGCTCCAGGTGTAGCTGACGATGCCCAGCGGCGATCTAAGAGACCCGCTCGATCCGCACCCGAGCGAGTCCCTGTTTCTGCATCCCGAGATGTCGGGCGGCCCCTAGGCTGAGGTCAAGCGCACGGCCGCGGTGCCCCACACGATCGGTCACCAGCACCAGCGCGTTACGGTGGTTCGCCAAGTTCGTCACCCGAACTGTAGCGCCCAGCGGGAGCGTGCGACTGGCCGCAGTCATTCCCAGAGGCTTAAAGCGCTTCCCGTTCGCCATTCGTCGACCACTCTGGCGCGCACCGTAGAAGCTGGCGGTGGTGCCGGCCGCAAGGTGGTGGCTATGGCTGCTGCTATGCGATCGGTGATGCCGGTGGCCATGCGCCTCCGCTGCAGCAGCGCCCATAACAACCAGAAAACACGAAACCGCGAGGCTTTGGAGGTAGGAGACCATGCTTCTACCTTAAGACTGATCTTGAGCTGCGCAATGCTAGAGCCTGCACGGTCATATTGACCGCACAGGTGGCCTAGCCGGCCGCTAACAGCTCCTCCGTCACTCCTGACGGCGGATGTTCGGTGATCACGCTAGCCGGCCGCTGTCCGCACTTCTGGGAGCGCAATCGCCGCACCAGGTGCCCCAACACTCGCTCTTCACGATCCTTCAGCTTCACCCGCGCCAACGCCGGCAGCGGTGTCTGGTGCTCACGGCCGCAGGCGCAGCGCACCGTTAGCGTCCAAAAAAGATCGAAGACCCGCACGCTCAACGTAAGCGTCGCGGACAGCGACAAGGTCGCGGCGGAGGGTCGCGACGAACTGTCGCATAGCGTGAATACCTGAGCTGGCGGCGTCACCTAACCAGGTGTCCAGTAGCTCGATATCGCCGCCCCTGAGAAGGCCGCGGAAGCGCACGGCGAGCGCGCGCATCGCCGCGAACTCGGTGGAGGTCGCCTTCAGCGCGTCCACCTTGTCGGCCTGGACGGTGGTCAGCATCCCGCGCGGTTTGATGCACAATGCTGACGCGACGATCGGGGGCACGGAGGCCGTTTGTATGCCGGCAGGAGCCACCGCGCATTCCGGCGCAGGCGGCGAGCACCGCCGCGAAGTGGGCCCGGCGCCAGCTGTTCAGAAGCCGCTGCAGGTGGGTCAGGCTGCCCATGTAGCCAAGCGGGCGGATCTCCGCGAGCAGCTGCCGCCCCATCGTGCATCCATCGTTCCAGCGCCGCGCCAGGTAGGCACCGAAGCCGCCCGGCGTGGTGGTCTTCGGCGCCATGGTCGCCTGGGGCCGGTATGCGTCCAGCCGTGTCCACTTCCGGACCATGCGCCAGTTGAACCCGGTCTCGCGGGCGATCGTGGCCAGCGTCTTGCCTTCGTCGTGCAGCGCCTTGACGCGATCGAACCCGAGTTGCGCCCGGCCACGGCGTCCCGCCTAGACAAGATAACGATGCTCCGTCACCTCCGGCTGCCCATAGCGGTGGATGAGACCGGCGGATCGCGAGGACGACGATCTCCTGCAACGCGAGTTGAAGATGCCGATCGGGCGCGCGGGTGAGCTGCTGTTCGATTGCGTGCCGCAGATTCTGCAGCAGGTGCAAACGGTTGGCGACCTGGCTTGCCTGAGGTGCGCCCTGGGCGGCTCCCTGGGCGAAGAGACCGCAACGGTCACGGCTCACGATCTCGATCGTCGGGTGGCAGGCAAGCCAGGAGGCCGTCGATTCAGCAGAGCGGTCCCGCAGGACGTCCAGAACCTCACGGCGCTCGAGATCCACCATGATCGTCCCGTAGGTGCTGCCTTTTCGCCAGCTCCAGTCGTCCACGCCCACCACGCGGACGGACGCCGCCGGCGCCTGCTTGTTCACGCCGCACTTCAACGACCGCAGGAGGGTGTCCTTGCTCTGGGCATCCCGAGGCGCGCAATCAGACGCCCGGCTGGCCGGCCTCCGGCAGTATGGGCAAGCACATGGGCCAGTTTCACGACCCGACGGGTCCGGCGGCCATACGGAGCCACGATCTGTGGAAGGCGATCGCCAAACGTTTTCCGCGAACAACCGGGATTGAGGCATCGCCACCGTGGCATTCTGAGCGCCAGCGCCACAGCGGCTCCTTGCGCCGGTAGGTCCTGTAGATGACGGACACACCAGCCGTGGCGGCGGCTGGAGCAGGTGCCACACGCTGGACACCGCGCCTCACCGGACAAAACCACAGCTACGATCCAGCCATCGTCGGTCCTGCTGGTTGAGGAAACCTTGGCGCCCGAACCAAGCGACCACTCGCTGTCTGTTCTCATGCGATATCAACGTGCTGACATTGCCAAGTCGCAATCCGCTGTCCAGAAATCTGGCCGTAGAGCCACATACTTTGAGCCAGACCCACACAGAGTGAGGAGGACCCAATTTCGTGCAATCTGACACCGGTCATAGCCGTGGCCTGGTCAGGCGGGTGCTCCGCGGTCAGCGATCCGATGTGTTCCGCACCCGGGAAAGCTCGCTCGAGATCCACCTGCCGTGGCTTGATGCGCGATGGGCGGCAGGGAAAAGGAACGGCATGGATCTATGGCGGCGGCTGAAACCGCTCGGCTTCAAAGGCTCGAAACGCGTTGTCGGCGAATGGACAACCCGGCGCCGGCAAGCAGACAAGATTGACCTCGATCGATTGCGCCGCGTCCCATCCGCTCGCACCGTGGCACGATTGATGACGACATCACGCGACTGCCTGAGCCGGTCGCAGACCGTGACGGTGGCCACTATCGAGAATGGTGTTCCAGCATTGGTCGAGGCAAGACAGATTATCGCCGACTTCCATGCAATGATCCGCAAGAAAGCGCAGAAGAGCCTCGAGCCGTGGATTGCGAGCGCCAAGGAAGCCTAATCAGCTCATTTGCCAACGGCATCAGCCGGGATGTGGCAGCGGTGCTGGAAGCCATCACGTCCCCGTGGTCCAGCGGTCAGGTCGAGGGGCAGATCATCAAGCTGAAGTTGGTAAAGCACCAGTTGTATGGCCGCGCAAATCTCGAGCTGCTCGAAGCGCGCCTCGTCGGCAGCCCATGATCACCTGCACCAAATTAGCGTCAGAGCCAATTTTCAATGCTGTTTGACACTCAGCCTGCTGCCAGCACCGCCCAGCCCGGTTCGGAATGCGGTGCAACTCCGGATCCTCGCCTCTGCGTCCACCGGCCGGCCGATCCTGACGTGGCCGAAGATTGGTCAGCGGCTGGGTTGCAGCCATACGCAGGCCCGGACTCTCTGCATGGAGGGGATTGCGACGATTGCCACGGGGCTGCGTCTGGTCGGCGCCATGGGGCGGTTAGCACGGGCATCAGCCTCCTGCTGACCAAGATCGTCGAGTGCGGTCTCGGTCTCGATCAGGCCGCCATCAGCTGCCGCACCTTCATGTCGAAGCGCCGAGCCGATTTCTTTTTGTCCTTGCCGACAAAGACCATTTCGGGGTTGGCTCGAAGAAGCCAAAGCCGGTCGATCCCATAATCAGAGCGCGCCAAATCAGATGTCTCAGTGATGAACGTGTAGAGCGGCGGATCCTTTTCGGCCTTCACCATCTGGGTGCGGTATAGCCACTCGTCCGGGCTGGCAATAACGACGTCCAAAGGGGTCACGCCCGCCGGCAGGTTGAGCTTGCTGAACGCCTTCAATAGCCGTGTCCAGACCCAAAGCGGTCCCTTTGTGTCGGTCATCTCGGTAAAGAGATAGAACCGCCAGGACTGGCTCTCGTCTCTATAACCCCAACCGGCGCCGACGGCATCAAAGCCGACGCGATCGACCAACCCGAGTAGGCTCAGGCCGGCATCCCGCCGTGTATCCGGCAGCCTCATGTCTCCAGTAGCCATCTTAGCAACCCCTGTCGCCCAACAGCTTCAACCATGTCCGAGCCCCGGCGTGGAGGAAATGGCCGCGCATCATAGCGTGTCCCAATACTCCAGTCTTTCGCCGCCGACCAAGCAATCCCGATGACGGTCACATTCGCCACTTCCTGAAGAAGGCGCTGCGTAAGGCCGGCGTGCTCGACCAGATCGGCTAGATTGTGGGTATGAAGAAGACCCCGGTCTGGCCAGCGGTTCAATCGCTGCACCCGCATGATACGGCACTTGAGGCCGAACTCTACCGCCATCCCACCGTGATAGAACGCGGCCTTCCAGCGTCTTAGCTTGGCCAGATCCTCGGCGGTGGCGAGCTCCTCATGGGCCATGTTCTCCCATTCCAAGGCTGAATCCGGATTAGGCATTCTTTCCTATCTCACGCCTTCCTTATCCGGTTGACCGGGCATGCTCAAACGATGCCCATGTGCAGTCGCTCGCTATAGGCGTGGATTGCAGCGTGGTTCAGATCGCCTTGCTTGAGCACCTGCCATCGCTCGTTCATCTGCGCCGTGTGTTTCTCCCGCAGCGGTGCGGCGAGGCGCATTCTCTGCCACAGCGGGTTGTCGGGGTCCTTGGCGGATAGGAAGTTAGCGGTCGCTCGGTTGGTCGGCATGGCGTCGATCCAGCGATACAGAATGCTGTCGACGTAGGCGACGGCTGCAATCAGCCGGCCCGTTCTGGCGAAGACACCACCGGTTCTCAGATGGTCCTGTAACGGCTCGAGGAGCTTGTCGGGATCGCTGGTGCCTTCCGGAAGCGTGAGGCCGGCGTAGGTGGCAACGAGTGCGGGTAGCGAGCCACCGTCAGTTGCCGGAAGAGTACGCAGGAAGTTGAGGACAACCTCCACCGGATCGACGACATCGTTGGTCACCATCTCCGACACCCCTGGTTCCGGTTCCATAGGTAGATCCCGCCGATCACGACCACTAGGAGCAGGATGACCTCGCTCAGGCTCATGTACCGCAGCCCGCGGAAGATCACGCTGTAGATCAGTCCATGGATCACTGACGAGACAATCATGTGTCCGACCCAGGAACCGCCACCCCCAAGACTATGGTGGTATCCGTAAGTCGGCGCGTAACCGTAGCTGCGGTGCATCCAGGCGGCTTGAGTGATGTAGTTCATCGTCCAGCCTTCATACAGATTGATCCAGCACCAGGGCTGCAGCAGCCTCGCTACGTGCCCAAGCACCATGACACCTAACAACTGGAGACGTTGCTAGAAGCTGCTCCAGCAGGTCAGCCAGCGCGTCCCCGTTCATCTCGCGGTGTAGAAGTAGCGCATCCGCCAGCGCTGCTATGGCTAGCCGGTGGCGCCGCACCAGCATCGTTGCAAAGCGTTCTAATCGCCAAAACAGCGTTCGGCTTTCTTTTACAGAGAATGCAATATCTTCGATCAGATGTGCGATTTCGCGGCGATCGCACGAGGCGCCACCGTAGGCGCGCCCAAGCAACTCGCGCTCGGCAGATACACCAGCAAGACGCTGCATTGCTAGAGCCCGGTGCTCAGCGCCTGCCGGCCGCCAAACGTTCCGCGAATCCCATATGCCCACAATTCCCCACCCCGTCTCTGTGAGACAATATCCAGCGGTTCCGGCATCGTAGTCAGGAACGATAGTAACGGCTGCGCAGCCGATCCCCAGCACTTCTGCGACAATGGTGTGTCCGGCCTCGTGAATAGCGGTGCGCCGCAGGGCTGCTCTACTGCGTCCACCGCCAAGTTTAGCCACCTGTCGCAGGTACTTTGAACCGCAGTCCTGCCCCACCGCCGTTCTCCGGGATGAATTGGACGCCAGCCGCTTCCAGCGCGGTCTGTATCGCGACGAGGTTGTTGATCACCGGCACGCTGCGTCCCGCCTCGTAGTTTCTAACGGTAGACGAGCCTACCCGGGCCGCTGCCGCGAGCTGGTCCTGTGTCAAATCCACAAGGCTTCGGGCAGCGCGACATAGTGCGGGCGTCAACAAGCTCATGCACTTTTCCTATCACCATAACGATTTACTTACAAGTCTAACGATAACCACTTGTCATGGGTAACGCTTAACGTTATACATAGCTGCAGACGTTACCGCAGGCAGCAGCTCATGTCCTACCAGACCCGTCATCCAGAAGCAGCCGCCCACCCGCTTCGCTCGATCCCAATGTTCCGCCCAGCCAGCGTCCTGGGCACCGCGTTCATGGCGAAGCAGGACCCGCTGACCCTGGCCCGCCAAGCAGCCGCTCGCACCCTCGAGCTGGCACAGTATGCGATCGCCGAAGCATGGGAGGCCTATGGCGCAGCCAAGGCCGCTGTCGGCGAGGTCAATCGCATGGGCCGCAAGAACCGGCATGACCGTGCCATCTCGTCCGACCGCTACGTTGCCCGACGCCGCAGTGAAGCCTTCGGGACCATGAACCGCCGCCGCGGGCATTTCCTGCGGGCGCACAAGGCGTTGTTCGCCGCCGAGGCCGCATTGCTGGCGCTGGCGAACTGAGATGCTCGGCATCCTCCTCATGATCGTGGCTGCTGCGGTGGCTTTCGTCATGGGCTGGTGCTTCGGGTTCCGCGACGCAACCAACCAGGACCGGCAGGCCATCGATGCGCTGAGCGCTCCGTGGAACGGCACCGAGCGTCGCCAGGACAAGAACGAGGCGTCGACATGAACCGCGCGATCGCCATCCCACCGATGCCGGCGACCCTGAACGCACCGGCCTACACGCCGCTCGCCCTCGCAGCCCGTGAGTGCTTCCTGCGCGATGCTGCATCGGCTTGGGCCCGTGCTGGCGATGCTCAGACGGCCCTGCTTCTGGCTCGCGACGCCGACGTGCAGCGCCGCCGCCACCGCCACCGCCTGGAGACCTGACGATAACCAGATTGCTCGCCTGATCCCAGGTCGCCGCGCATCGCAGGGTCTGGACCAAATACGAGCCTTCCGCGCCGGGGCGGTTAAGCCCGGCGAGTTCAGCCTTTAGCGGCTGGGCAAGGTCGGCACGAACAGGAGTTGCCTTCCTGTCCGTGCCTGACCCCAAACAGAAGGGGGGACACCCTATGTCTGAGGCTAGTTCGATTCCTACCATGCTGCGGCCGCGGCCCAGCAACGTCTTCCGGTTGCCGGTTCGCGAGAAGCCGCTCGCCGTGCTGCGCGAAGCCGTCGCTGACTTGGCCGCGCATGAGTTGCCGGCCGTTGCCGCGTCGCTGGCCGACCTGGCCCGCACTGCACACGCCGCCAGTCAGATGGCTGACTTCTACGATCGCACCAAAGGCGCGTATGCGGCGCTTGAGCGCGTCCTCCGGGAAGGAGGGCGCATCTGATGGCCCGGCTTCCTATTCTCAAAACCCGCACCACAGAGCTGATCGGCCTGACCACGGATGGCCGCAAGCTTCTCTGGTCGACCGGCGAGGTTCAGCCGATTGACGCTTTCGAAACCACCGATGGCGGCCGTTGGATCAAAAGCGGCCACTACGTGATCGATTGGGAAGGCCACGCGATTACGGTTCATTGCGGCAACATGTGTGATGGGCAGGTCAGCTTGCAATTCATGTGCGGCAAGATGAGCTCCGACGCTGTGCCGCGTGCCTTTGTTGAGCCCATGCTGCCTGGCGTCGTGGTTCGTGATCCCGAAGCTGAGGCGGATATTCTTGTTAGAATCCGGCAGCTGACAAAAGATTTGCAGCAGCGGCGCGACGTCCCGCATCGCCAGCGGGGGCGCATCTGATGGTCAACACATCCCGCCGAGCCGTCCTGGAGGGATCGCCTGCGGAGACTGCGGTCTGGAATGCCTACGAAGCTGTCAAGGCCGTCGCCATAGAAATGCAGGCGGCATCGCTCGATGATGTTCTGATCCTCGCGGCGTTTGCGCGGTCAGAAGCCAGCTCACTGGGCGGCTTCCAGCTCACTGAAAACGAGGCGGTCGGTTATTCCAACCGCCTCACGAGGATCTTGTCCGAGATTATGATCGGACTGTGCCGCTTCGCCGGCGTGCCCGAGAGCGTCGCCGCAGCTGACTATGATGTGGCGAACTCCATTGAGGATGGCGGGATTGCCAGCCTACGCGCAGCGGCTGCTCGCCTGGCGGGCGTGGCATGACCCGGCGTCGTCTTCCCCTCACCCGGAGCAGATCGCCACGATCTGCACGCTCCGACCTGCTGGCGCGTCTTGGCGCGCAATCGGGCGGCGGGTCGGCAGGCCGCATGTCGGCTGCCGGCGCTGGTGGGTGCAGAGAGCCATGTGTGCCGACTGGGCTCTTCCATGAACCGCACCTTCACCGCCGAGGAGGACCGCATCATCGTCGACGGCCGCACCGCGGGCCTTCCGTGGGATTCAATCGGCCAGCAGATTGGTGCGACCGGGAAGTGCTGTCAGTACCGACTGACGCGCGGTCTGGGGTTGCTTGATCCGAAGGTTGTCCAGGTCGGTCGCAGCAAAGAACGTCGCGACTACGACAACCCAGACGAAGCGCGGCTAAAGCGGCCGCCACTTCCAGCCGGCGACGCCGCGACCTGGCGTGCAATCACCGCCGGTACCGTGCTGGACGGGAGGGCCTTCCGATGAATGCAAGTCCTTCTCGCGATGCTGAGCTGCTCGCGCTGTGTGCTCGGCTCACGGACATGCAGGCCGAGTGGCAACGGCTCTATGATGCCACCAGCGATAGCGGGCCGCTGACTACCGACGCGGATCATGCGTGGAAGGCTTACAGCGATATGGTCTGGCCGGCGGTCAGGCTGTCCAGCGGCGCTTTCATACGCAGCCACATCCTGACGATCAGCCGGGCCGGCTCCTTCGCTGCCGGGCGCGCACGCCTCAATCAGCGGCTCAAGCAACGCCCACTGTGCGTCCGTCAGCATCCAGGCCACCCTTCCCAAAGGCGGCAGAACGCGAACGGCGCCGAATGGATTCAGGCGCTAACAGGCCCTAGCCTTGCCATTCGCCTGGGTCGTCGTCGGACACTGGAAGGTGACGTCGGAGGCGGTCGGATCGTACGACTTGAAAGGATCTCCATCCGGACGAAGATCCAGGATCGTGCTGACCCGGTCCGACGTGATCTCCTCATCTACAGAAATATCACAAAAAAGAGAGGTTCGTTATAAAAACGACTTTGTCTGCATCCAGAACGTCGGTTCGTTCCGAACAGTAACGCGTGGTCTAGTTTGGGCTCCGCCAAAAAGGCTTCTGCCGAAGTCATATGCGGAGCGTCCGATGAAACAGCTTCTCCTTGCAGCCACTGCAGTCACCCTGCTCGCCTCAATGAACGCGGCAACGGCTTCGAGCCATCGGGAGGCCCCGATGATTGCAGGCATGCCACGCCTCGATGCGTCCGACTTCTTCTTATTCCGAAGCTACGAGACCGGCCGATCTAATTACGTGACGATGATCGCCGACTACGTTCCGCTGCAGGACCCGGGCGGTGGCCCGAACTTCTACGACATGGAACATAACGGTTTCTACGACATCAATCTTGATCTCGACGGCACTGGACGGCCGACCTACACGATACGCTTCCGCTTCTACCCGGTGAACCGCAACATCACGTTGCCGGTCGGCGGCAAGAACGTAGCGATCGCGCTGATCAACTCGGGTCCGATTGCCATTGGAAACGATGCGTCCCAGAACGTCGGCGAGATCTACACGATCTCCCTGCTGACCTATTCCAACGGCGTGGCTACCGAAACCATGCTGAAGGACACCAGCGGCCAGTCGATGTTCCAGAAGCCAGTCGACCGTATCGGCGACAAATCAGTGCCGAACTATGCGGCTTACGCCGCTACCTTTACACATGACGTCGTGATTCCTGGCTGCGGTACTGGCCGGGTGTTCGTTGGTCAGCGCAAGGACCCGTTCGTCGTCAATCTCGGCGAGACCTTCGATTTGGTAAACTATGTTCACCCAATCGGCGAGCAGTACAACGCAGCCGCGCTGGACGATCTGGCGGGCAAGAACGTGACGTCGATCGTGACCGAGGTACCGTCGAGCTGCGTCACGCGGCCGGGTGATCCAGTTGTCGGTGCTTGGACCACCTCCTCGCTTGGCACTACTATCAATGGCCACACCACCTACCAGCAGGTCTCGCGACTGGCCAATCCGCTAGTGAATGAGTTGGTGATCGGGCTCAAGGATAAGGACAAGTTCAACATGTCTTTGCCGGCTAACGATGCCCAGTTCGCGACCTACGTCACCAACCCGACCGTGCCCGCCCTGATCCAGGCGCTGTATCCCAGCCTGAAGGCACCGACCAAGTTTCCCAGAGACGACCTCGTGGCCGTGTTCCTGACCGGGATCACCGGGGTGACCGCACCGGCGCATCTGGTCAATCCAGCCGAGGAGATGCGGCTCAACACCAGAGTCCCGATCACCGCGTATGGATCGCAGAACCGGCTCGGCGTCATTGGCGGCGATAATGCCGGCTATCCCAACGGACGCCGTCCGGGCGACGACGTGGTCGACATCACGCTACGCGTGGCAATGGGGCGGCTCTATTCGCTTGGCCTGTACGGCACCCCTGCCGACGCGCCATCCGGACGCGTAGACCTGACGGACGGCGCCTACACCGATGACACCCACTATCTGACGGCCTTCCCCTACGTGAAGCCGCCCCTGTCGGACTCGCATCAGCCGGCTCACGAATAGAGACGTCGTCTGCAACGGAGCGCCACGATGACGACACACAACGTCGCATCGCGGCAACAGGCACCGCATGTCGTTCCGGTCGCGGCCCCGCGCCGGACCGATATGTGGTCGGCGTCGCGAACGCTGCTGGTCGCCACCTTGCTCTGTATGCCGCTGCATGCCGGGCGGACGTCGCCGTCGATCCCGACCAGTGACAGCGTGGTGCTGGAGCAGGTGCCGGGAAGCCGGGATAGATCGGGTATTGCCCTGCGGCGACTAAACGCGGCGCTGGCGCTCAATCGCGACGATCCGGTGCTCGCCGTGCAGGTCGCCCGCCTTGATCTGGAGCAGTCGCGCAAGCTCGGCGATCCGCGCTATCTCGGCCGCGCCGAGGCGGCCTTATCACCTTGGCCAGTCGCAGCACCGGCCACACCAGCCGACATGCTGCTTCTGCATGCGATCGTGCAGCAGAGCAATCACGACTTCGCCGGTAGCTTGGCGACCCTAGCTCGGGTCGTCGCGGCCAAGCCGGACTCGGTGCAGGCTTGGCTCGTTCGCGCCGCGGTGCACCAGGCCCAGGCTGATTACGCGGCGGCGTCCCGCGACTGCGGACAGGTCGCCAGCGGTCGGCTGGGCTTGGTACCTGATACCTGCACGGCCTCGGTCATGTCGCTGACCGGACGCGCGACGGTGGCGCTGCGTGCAATCGCGATCTCGCTGCAGCAGAACGCCGCCGAGGCGCGCGCGCAACCCGGGATCGCCGTCTGGACCCTCACCCTCCAGGCCGAGATGGCCGACCGGCTCGGCGACCCGTCGGCGGAGGCGTACTACCGACAGGCCCTAGCGATCGATCCGGACGATCCCTACCTGCTTGGCACCTGGAGCGACTGGCTGCTCGATCACGGCCGGCCGCAGGATGTCGTCGTCCTGCTCGCCGATCGAACACGGATTGACCCGCTACTGCTGCGCCTGGCCCTTGCTGAGCAGCAGACCGGACGCGGCCAGCTTGCCCAACACCTGGATGAGCTCGAAGCGCGGTTCGAAGCCAGCCGGCTACGCGGTGAGACCGTGCATCGGCGTGAGGAGGCCCGCTACATGCTGGCCCTGCGGCATCGCCCGACCGAAGCGCTGGCGCTGGCGCTGGCGAACTGGACCGTGCAGCGGGAGCCGGCGGATGCGCGGATCCTGTTGGAGGCGGCCATCGCGGCAAGGCGACCCAACGCGGCGGCGCCAGTGCGAGCCTGGCTTGGCGACAACGGCGTGCAGGACCCACGCCTAGTGGCACTCGCCAACCGCACCATGGCCTCGATCGGCGGCAAGTCGTGATCCGGCGGCTCCTGCTGGCCCTGCTCGCCGTCCTGGCCTGCTCCGGACGGGCCGACGCACACAGCGCCAGCAGCTCGTACCTTCATGTCGTGATGCAGGACCGGATGATGGACGTACAGTGGTCGATCGCACTGCGCGACCTCGACTACGCGATTGGCCTCGATGCCGATGGTAATGGCGCGATAACCTGGGGCGAGCTGCGACAGAAACAGGGCGTGGTCATCGCCTACGCGATGTCGCGCCTGTCGCTGCGTGCTGACAGCGACATCTGCACACCCGGCCCAGTCACGCTGTTGGCGGACGAGTTGGGAGACGGGGGCTACGCAGTGCTCCGCTTCGTGGCACGCTGCAATCACCGGCCAACCCGGCTTTCGGTGCGCTACGGGCTGATGTTCGACCTCGATCCGATGCATCGCGGGCTACTCAACGTCATGATGTCCGGCGTGCCTCATGCAGTTGCACTGTCTCCGGGTCAGCCGGACGCGACGTTCGACGTCACGCCCGGCTACGGCGACACCATCCGCACCTTCTTCCTTACCGGCATGCATCATCTGCTCACCGGCATCGACCACATGATGTTCGTGACCATGCTGCTGGTGCCGGCAATGTTCCACCGCCAGCTGCGTAGCCACGGGCCCGACGCCGTGCTGATCCCGGTAACGCGGTTCCGCGGCATGTTCCTGGAGTCCGTTAAAGTGCTCAGCGCTTTCACGTTGGCGCACGGCACCACGCTTACGCTGTCAGTGCTGCATATCGTCAGCATCCCGGAGCGGCTGAGCGAGGCGGGGATCGCGCTGACGATTCTGATCACCGCCCTGGATAACATTTTCCACGTCATACCGGGGCGTCGCTGGCCGCTGGCGTTCCTGTTCGGTCTGGTGCATGGGCTCGGATTCGCCACCGCCCTTGGACCGTTGGCGCTGCCGCCGGTGGCGCTTGGCATCGCCCTGCTCTCGTTCAACCTGGGGCTGGAGGCAGCACAGGTGTCGATTGCTCTCGTCGTGCTGCCGATCGGCTTCGCACTCCGCAACACGCGCGTCTATCCACGACGGATCATGCCAGCCATTTCGACCGCTGTCGCTCTGGTGGCGTTCGCGTGGTTCACCGACCGCGCCTTCAATTTTGGCTTAATGCCATTCTAAGGCAGCGTCTGCTTGATCCTTATTCAGGGATGCTGGTGGGCGGATCTCAGGCTCATCATCCGGATCCCGCTTCGCCCCACGCGCCACCACAACCAGCGCACCATCCCGCAACGGCCTCTGCAGCGTCATCGCCTCGGGCGTGGGTGCCGTCATCCAGCGCTCGATCTCCTCCGCCTCGGTCAGGATCACCGGCATGGCCTTGGGATGATACGTCTTCACCGGCTCGACAGGCTCGGTGGTCAGGAAGCCGAAGGCGTCAACCGTGACCTCACCCTCCTTTAGCTTCCGCACCGACGTCCAGCGCGTCCAGATCCCTGCAAAGCACGCCAGTGGCCGGCCCTCGTTCAGCGCGAACCAAATCGGTGGCTTGGACCCATCTGGCAGCTGCTCATGCTCGGAGAAGCTGGTGAAGGGCACGACGCACCGGCTCTCGACCCCAAGCCAGCGCCGCCAGTGCGGGGACGCCACGTTGCGCACGTTCGTCACGCCAGGGTTGGTCTTCTTGCCCTTCAGTGCGAAGGCGGGCGACGGCATGCCCCAGCGCGCCAGGGCCAGTTCCCTGCCGGCTGGCGTATTGCGGACGATCGGCGCCGCGTAGTCGGGGAAGACGCCTGGCATCGGGGGCAGGTTGCCGGTTGTGTCGGACATAGTCTTTGCCAGGGCGCGCATCGCAGCTTGGTTCGAATTGATCGAGTAGAGGTTGCAGATAGCACTAGCTCCAGGTGTAGCTGACGGTGCCGAGCGGCGGTCTAAGAGACCCTCTCGATTCGCGCCCTTGCAAGTCCCTGCTTCTGCATCCCGAGATGTTGAGCGGCGCCTAGACTGAGGTCGAGCGCATGGCCGCGGCGCCCCACACGATCGGTCACCAACACCAGCGCGTTACGGTGGTTCGCCAAGTTCGTCACCCGCACTGTAGCGCCCAGCGGAAGCGTGCGACTGGCCGCAGTCATTCCCAGCGGTTTAAAGCGTTTTCCGTTCGCCATGCGTCGATCACTCTGGCGCGCACCGTAGAAGCTGGCGGTGGTGCCGGAAACAAGTAAGCGTCGCGGGACCGGCACATGGCTTTGGCGTGGCTGAATATGTTGGAAGGGCTGCATGGATACGATGCTGCCGCCCGCGCTCACCGATGCTGAAGCCACTCAGACGATTGACCGTAAGAGCGCGCGCGGCGCTGCCATGGAGGTCATCGTCCGTGGAGAGCGCTGGCGGAATTGGACGACGGAGCAGGAGTGCCAGATCGTTGCGGAAAGTCTGAGGCCCGGTCTGACACCGTCTGAGGTGGCGCAGCGACATGGGATCGGCACCGGGCTGCTCTACACGTGGCGGCGACAGATGCTGACTGGCGCCACGGGGACGCTGACCCGAACGTCGCCGGGCTTCACGCAGGTGGAGCTCTCTGGGCCATCGGGTCAGGAGACTGTGGCAGAGCCATTGGAAGCGCCGCCACCCACGCCCGTTGAGCCGTCGCGTCTGGAGGGGCTGATAGAGATAATGCTGCCTGGTGGCGTATCGCTGCGCGTGGATGCCCAGGTCGACGGTCGGGCGCTCCGCCGGGTTCTTGGGCGTGCTGGCGGAACAATGATCGCACTCGCGTCGGGGTTGCGGATCTATCTGGCCTGCGGGACGACGGACATGCGCAAAGGTATGACGGGACTTGCGATGCTTGTGCAACAGGGGCTGGCCGCGGATCCGTTCGATGGTGCGGTGTTTGCGTTTCGGGGTCGCCGTGCTGGGCTGATCAAGCTGCTGTGGCATGACGGGATCGGGCTGTGCATGCTCACCAAGAGGCTGGAGCAGGGCCAGTTCGTCTGGCCGTCGGCCACTTCCACCGGTCGGATTGCGCTATCGGCGCCGCAGTTGACGGCCCTGCTCGACGGCTGCGAGTGGCGGGCTCCGGTGCCAGTGCGGCGGCCGGAACTGGCGGGATAAAAGCCAGCAGTCTGCTCGGAAATTGACCGAAATCGCTGGCTTCGACGCGGCGGCATCGTCCACAATCTTGCTGTGCAGATAGACCTCAATGCTCTTCCAGAGGATGCCGCGACCCTGCAGCAAATGCTGCGGACGGTGTTGCTGCAGCAGGGCGAACTGCACGCCGAGAACGACAAGCTGCGCATGCTGATCCAGCGCCTAACCCGGCATCAGTTCGGTCGCCGGTCTGAGCAGCTCACCCCCGATCAGCTACAATTGGCACTTGAGGAGTTGGAGCAGACCATCGCCGCCAATCAGGCTGGCCAGGACGCGGCGGTCACTGCGACTGGCCTGACGCGCAAGTCGCGCATCGAACCACCTGGCCGCAACCACGGTGCGCTCCCGGAACACCTGCCACGCTACGAGGTGGTGGTCGATGTCGAGGACCAAACCTGCTCATGCTGCGGCCATGCGTTGCATGCTATCGGCGAACTGCGGACCGAGCAGCTCGACATGGTGCCCTCGCAGCTGCGGGTGCGGGTCACCCGGCGGCCACGTTATGCCTGCCGTGGCTGCGAGGGCACCGTGGTCGTTGCCCCGGCACCCGAGCGCCCCGTCGATGGCGGCATGCCGACCGAGGCATTAATCGCGCACGTGGTCGTCAGCAAGTTCGCCGACTCCCTGCCCCTGTATCGCCAGGCACAGATGCTCGAGCGACAGGGGATCAAGCTGGACCGCTCGACCTTGGCGAATTGGGTCGGCCGCGCGTGCTGGTGGCTGACGCCGCTGTATGAGTTAATGCTCGGCACGGTGCTGGCCGCGCCGAAGCTGTTCGCCGCCGACACCACACTGCCTGTGCTCGATCCCGGCCGGGGGCGGACCAAGACCGGGCGGCTGTGGTGCTATGCGGTCGACGACCGCCCCTGGGTTGGCCCAGGTCATCCGATGGCGGCCTATGTCTATTTGGATGACCGCAAGAACGAGCGACCGGCCGGGCATCTGGCCAGGTTCCGAGGCGTACTGCAGGTTGATGCCTATAACGGGTTCAAGGCACTGGCCAGCGGGCGTGCCGACGCGTCGGTGACGCTGGCGTTCTGCTGGTCGCACATGCGGCGCTACTTCTACGAGGAGTATGTGTCCAACACGTCGCCGCTGGCGGCCGAGCTCCTGCTGCGGGTTCGCTCGCTGTATGCGATTGAAGCCGAGATCCGTGGTCACCCTGCCGGGCATCGGCAAACCGTGCGTCAGGAGCGAAGTCGGCCGATCGTGGAGGCGCTGCACGATTGGTTGCACGACCAGGTCACACGGATATCGGGCGCATCCGACCTGGCCAAGGCGATGCGCTACGCCATTCGGCATTGGCCGGGCCTGGTGGTGTTTCTCGACGATGGCCGGGTGGAGATGGACACCAAGGTGGTCGAGCGTGCGATCAGGCCAAACACGCTGACGCGCAAGAACGCGCTGTTCGCCGGATCCGATGGTGGGGCGAAGCACTGGGCGTTGGCGATGACGCTGATCCAGACGGCAAAACTGAATGGCGTCGATCCAGTGGCGTGGCTCACCGACGTGCTCGAGCGCATCGTCTCCGGCCGCACCAAGGCGCATGAGATGCACACGTTGCTGCCGTGGACCTGGGCCGAAGCGAACGCCAGCCCAGAAACTAGGCCGCTCGCAGCGTAGACGCCGCAAGCGTCAACCCAAAACCGACCTGTCAACGTCGCGACGCTTACTGATCGTGGTAGGCACGGCACGTTGTGTTGACGGGGAACGACCTTAGCCCGTCGCCCGAAGCAGAGGCTGTGCTTGCGCAGGGGCTTTGGACGTGCCGGCGGACAACTACAGAGGGTGGTCCGCCACGATGGCGCCGGCCGTCATGGTCACTCTGATGGCCTGAGCGTGCGACGGAATATGCCGAAAGCTTTTGCCGCACCGATCCCGCCACCGCTCTGCATTCGCCCATGCCAGATTCATCCCTCGAGCGGTTACTTCAGAAGTGAAATATCTTTCGTCCGTTTAAGGCAGAACGCGAAACATCTAATCCACGATTAATTTCAGCTAGAACAAGACTTACGTTGGTGAGCTTCTCGGCACCTGAATCCAATGTCGCAAGCGACCGGATGACGATTTCCTGAGTTCGCTTGATAACATCGCTGACCGAGGTTTGATCAGCCATAGCATGATCTCCTAACCTGAAGCAGCGGGCTACATGCCCAGCAGTCGCCGCGAAAAGCGCAAAGACCGTGATAGGGCTCTAGCACACAAATCGATCATCAACACACGTTCTTTGGAACACGTCCCGACTAAGGACTGGTACCTGCGCGTTATCACGGGCCGTTATCTTGTTAGGCGTTCGGCTAAGGCAAATTATCTACGCTCGGCGATGTCGGTCCGGGCTTGTTGTTCCCAAGAATCTCTGCCGCTAAAGCCAGGACCTGCCAAATCCTAAACGGCTTGCGGAGGAAGGTCGAATAGCCCTTGCAGCGCTCCATGACGGTTTCTTCATCCATCGAGCTCATGAGGATGACGGGGATTGTTCGGAGGCCCGAATTCTCGCTCATTTTCTGCAACATGCCAGCGCCATCCAGGATCGGCATCATGTAGTCGAGAAAGATAAGCTCGGGACGCTCGGTTTCCAGAACTTCTATCCCGCGTTTGCCATTGGCGGCCGTCACAACTTTATGGCCTTCATCCGACAAGACGTCGACGAGCAGGTCCGCGATCCCGAACTCATCGTCCACTATGAGGATGATCGCCATGGTTAGGCGCGGCCCTCGCCCACAGGCGCGTACCCCCAGGTGATACGCTCCGCGCTGTCCGAGGTGGGATCGATCAGGAGCCCCTGGCTGCTGGTCGCGTACTCATGCAGTGATGAGTCGAACTGACTATCCCGCACCTTCAGAACCGAGATCAGCCGGTGCAACTGCGAATGCAGCTCGACGAACCGAAGCAGGATGAGGTTCTCGGCTAGGCTCGACAGGTCACCCAGCGGTGTCCTGATGCTGGGCCCCTGGATGTCGGGCACCTCGAGCGTGTAGAGCGTGGTCACCCCACGCACGCGCAGCTCGTTCATCAGCGCGGTCAGGAAGTTGCCGATCCGGCCCGGCTGGCTTGTGGCGGCTTGCTGGAAGGCACCCAAGCCGTCGATGAACAGTCGTTTGACACGATGCGTCTCCACCAACCGGAGCAGGCGCTCGCCATAGGCATCGAGCAGGTCATCGGTCGGCGGCTGCCACTCCACCGAGACGATCCCGGTATCGACAAGGTCACGCAGGCGCGGGCAGACGCCGCCAATCTTGGCGTCGATCCGGGGCGGCGTCTCGTAGAAGCCGAACAGCAAACCAGGCTCAGTCGCGCTACAGGATGCCAGGAACTCCAGCCCGAGCGTCGTCTTGCCGACCCCGGACGGGCCCATCACCATCGTGGTGGAGGCGGTGGGCAGCCCTCCGCCCAGCATGATGTCGAGCTGGCCATTGCCGGTTGAAACGCGTCCGCCGACCTGCGTGTTGACCCGCGACGGGCGGGCCAGCAGGGCTTCGATGCGGGGATGCACGACGACGCCATCGCTGGTGATCTTGAAGGCGTGTCGGCCCCGAAGGAAGGCACTGCCACGGAACTTGACCACTTGCAGCGTGCTCTCGGCTGCCCAGCCAATCAGCTGCTCGGACATCTCAATGATGCCATCCACCATCGTGTGTTCAGGGGATGTCTTGGTGCCCTGTCCGTTGGTCAGAATGACCATCGTGCAGTCGGTGGCGATCGCGACCGCTTGCAGCGCATGCACGAACGCGTTGAAAGCCTGGTCATCGTCGGCCGCCCGGCGCACCGAGACGACGCCATCAAGCACCAGGAGCGTGATAGTGCGCGCGGCGATCTCGCGCCGAAGCAGATCCAGAAGCCCTTTCAACCCAGCTTCATGCAGGGTCCGCAACCCGTTCAGGTAGGTGATCTGGTCCGGGATCTTGCTTGCATCGAAGAAGGTCATGCTGCCGAGATGCTGCATCATCCGAGCGTGGTATTCAGCGAGGAGGGTGACGTAGAGCGCTTTGCCGCCGCCAGCGGCGTGATGGAAGCAGAGCTGGTTGCCGAGCGTTGTCTTGCCGGCCCCAGGTGGGCCCTGGACGATGTAAAGTCCCCCCTGCAGGAGGCCACCGGACAGGATGATATCGAGGCCGGGAACACCGCTTGCCACCCGGGGCTCAATTGGAAACTGAGCCTTGGTCACGTCGGGGTTGCTGTGCCGTGACGCGGAAGGACGACACTGAAGACCGAACCAACACCCAGCCCAGTCTCCACGCTGATAGTCCCCCCCATCGCCTCGGTGAGTTGTCGCACCAGCCAAAGCCCGACCCCGAAGCCGCTATGCCGCGAGTCCACGCCGACCGCCCGCTCGAAGCGATCAAAGATGCGCGCTCGATCGTCGAGCGAGATCCCGGGTCCTTGGTCCCGGATCCGCAGGCAGATGGTGTTGCCGAGATCGATGACCCCGACCTCGATTGGACCGCCTTCGCCGTATTTGATGGCATTTGACATCAGGTTGTCGATGATCTGCTCCAGAGCCAGTTGATCCCATGTGCCAGAAAGGCTCGACGGCAGATCGAGCTTGATCGAGACCCCGGCATGCCGCGTGGCCTCGGCGTAGGTCTCGATGACCTCCTTCACGACAAGGATCAGATCACAGGACGCTGGGGCGAGCTTGAGGTTGCCGCTCGTGATCCTAGAGACGTCGAGCAAGGTCGCGGATCGCTTGATGTAATGAAGCATCAGGCTCTGGATCCGCTCAAGGCGTTGTTCGATCTGCTGGGGCGTATACCGGCCGGCTTTCACGCCGGACAGCAGCAGCTCGATCTGACCGACCATCGGGGTCATTGGATTACGAAGCTCGTGCGCTGCCACTGCGATGAAGCTGTCGCGGGCCGCCACCGCTTCTGTCAGGTCAGCGTTTTCCAGCCTCAAGCTCACCATCATGTCTTCAAGGGACAAGGCTGTCGTCGGAGGGACCGCTCTCTGCTCACTCATGCAACCACTATCGGACACGGAACCGTGATAAGCTAGAGCGCATTGCCTACATTCCTGGGTTGAAGAACCTGAAGCGATCCTTGGCGTCGCTTTTGGCGACATAGAGGGCTAGATCGGCGCACAGAAGTATCTGCTCCACGTTTGTCCCATTCACCGGTGCCAGGGCAATGCCGATACTGACCCCCGTGCTGACCTCAAAGCCGATTTCATGCGGTTGGCTCAATAGCGCGACGATACGCGTTGCCAGGATTTCCGCATCACGTGGCTGATGCAGCCCAAACTGTATGACGATGAACTCGTCGCCACCTGGCCGTGCCACGACGTCTGTCTCGCGTGTGATTTCGAGCAGACGGGACGCTACCGAGCAAAGCACAGCATCGCCCACGGCATGTCCCAGCGTATCGTTGACGTGTTTGAAGCGATCAAGGTCGATGGCCAGGATGGCGCAACCCTCACCACGCTGACTACGCAACAGGGCAATCTCCAGCCGTTCGTGCAGCGCGCGCCGGTTCAAGAGACCGGTCAGGCCGTCGTGCTGTGCCATATACAGAATACGCTCTTCCGCATCGCGGCTTGCCGTTATGTCCTGGGTGAAGCCGGCCATGCAGGATGCCGTGCCAGCCAGGGTGCGCTCCACACTTCCAGTCACCAGCAGCCACCGGGTTGTGTGATCCGGCAGCACGACCCGAAACTCGGCTGCCAGACTGCCTTCTTGGTCATCCCGAAAGGCACGATCCAGGGCAGCAGCAACCCCCGGCCAGTCTTCATGATGGACGACCTGTTGCAGCTCGGGCAGGGAGGGCTGAACGCCAACATCGTGCCTGTGCAACGCTTCGCGGCCGGCAAAGAAGTGGAGCTTGTCACCTGATGGGTCCCACTCCCAGGTGCCCATTCCCGCGGCCGAGATCGCACGGCCAAGCCGGGCCTCACTGTCGTCTAGCCGGGTTTCCCGCTGATGCAGTTCGTCGAGAACACGCAGGCGATCGACGGCAGCAGCAACCAGATTGGCGTAGCTGCGCAGGAAGTTTAAATTGTCGGTCGTGAAGGGATGGGGCTTGCGGCTGTCAATCTGGAGGATACCGAACGGGGGTCTTCCGTTGCTGCCGGGGATGAGAACATTAGCGATGGCCTGAACGCCATGCTCAATCAGGAAGGCTGGATAGCTGAAGCGGGTTTCTTGGCTGACGTCGGGTGACGCGGTTGGTTGACCTGTCTTGAGCGCGTGTCCCTCTGAGGTGACGTCTGAGACCTTCAGGGTCACAACACCGACAACCCCAGGATTCCAACCCACACCCGCCCGCACCAGCAACGTTTCACCGTCCTCGCGCATCTCCATGACCTTGGCGAGATCTGTGCCGAGGGCTGTTCCGATTAGGCGGCAGGCTTCGGTCAGGATCTCGTCCAGACTGCCCGAATGCAGCGCGAACTCCCCGAACTGCGTCAGGGTGGTCTGCTGTTGCAGTAGCTCGCGTAGCTCATCGTGCTCAGACGGTTCTTGATCCAATAACCACCCAGTCTATGACATTCGTTACGTTTGTTGAGGCTGTCTCTTAATTGGGACGATTTTATGACGCTATGGTTTTTGCTCGACTTGCTCTGATTTGTGGCTCACAGTTCCGTGATGACCTCGCGATTTGTGTCTGCTTACCCGAACACTCTTCAGGCTGTCTTTGCGACCTTGAGTGGTGTTGGTGCATGGACCGGTCGGCTGACGCGGTTCTCCTAGCCTGATAAAGGTCTGGGATGCCCTTCAAGCACAACGCCTTTCGCCGCCACCACATCCCGAAAGCCCGTCGCCGGGTCATGAACTGGCCGGCCTATGAGGCTGGTCTGCGGCGGCGTGGCGATCTGACGTTATGGCTGGATGAGGCAGCCTTGGCTGGATGGCATGCCCCGCGCCGGATGACACGAGGCGGTCAGCCGGTCTACGCCGAGGTTGCGATCGAGCTGGTGCTGACCCTGCGCCTGGTCTTCCATCTGGCTCTACGTCAGGTCGAAGGTTTCGCGCGCTCGGTCCTGCTGTTGCTTGGGCTGGATCTACGCGTGCCTGACCATTCGACCTTGAGCCGGCGTGGTCGTACCTTTGCGGGACGTCAACCGCGTGCTGCCCGGCATGACAGGCCCGTTCATGTCGTGCTGGACAGCACGGGGCTGCAGGTCTTCGGGCAAGGCGAGTGGGATGCCGAGAAACACGGCCGCACACCCAGGCAGTGGCGAAAGCTGCACCTGGCCGTCGATGCAGAGACCGGCGAGATCGTGGCGCACAGCCTGACCGACAAGGACACTGGCGACATCTCGGAGGTTGCGGGGCTGCTGGCGACGGTGGAGGGGCATATTGCCAGCGTGATCGCCGATGGGGCCTATGATGGCGCGTCGGTCTACGACGCCGCTGTCGCACGCCAGCGAAACCCACCACCCGACATCATCATTCCGCCAAGAGCTTCGTCGATCGTCAATGGTGCAAGCAGGGTCGATACCGTTCGCAATCGTCATGTCCGATACATCGCAGAGAAGGGGCGCATGGCCTGGCAGCAGGCTAATGGCTATGGCCGGCGCAGCATCGTGGAAACCACGATCGGTCGCTACAAACACATCATCGCCTCGAAGCTCAGGGTACGGTCGACCACCGGTCAAAAAGGGGAGGTCGCCATCGCCATTCGCGCCCTCAACCAAATGATCCGGATCGCCAAGCCAATCTCCGTTCCTGCCGTCTGACGCGATCATCAGGCAGGGCAAACTCTTGCCTCAAGCCCAATCCCTGCACCAACGCCACGTCGACCTACAGCATGCACAATTTCGATCGTATATGCCTTGCCCACGGCATCGAGCACCGGCTGACGCAGCCAAACCATCCATGGACCAATGGCCAGGTCGAACGGATGAACCGGACCATCAAGGACGCGACGGTGCGGACGTTCCACTACAGTTCGGCCGATGAGCTCAGGCAGCACCTGCACACGTTCCTGCTTGCCTACAATTGCGCCCGCAGACTGAAGACGCTCAAGGGCAGCACACCCTACGAGTTCGTCTGCCGACAATGGACAATCGAGCCAGAACGATTCAAGCTAAACCCACACCATCACAGTCCGGGACTAAACACCTTGGGTCTGAAAGGGCGGAACACGCTGTTCCATCATCAATCAGCTCCGGCAGATCGCGCCATGGTAAGTTGGTGCGCATAAGCTCGACCACACCTTCGACAAACTTGCGGCTACCGCGCTTCGTCGAGCCTCTGATCGGGCTGTCGGACAACCAGCCGCGCAATCCGGTCCTATGCCGGATGGCTCAGCACCAATCGGTCCAATACGCCGAAAGATACCTTTCCAATGGCAGTCTTGAATCACAACCCACAGGTGTCAGAATCTCTCCACTTCACCAAAAAATAAAGTCGATCGGAACCTTAAGCTTGGACAGCGTAGGCTTCTGGTTATACGTGAAGAGGTTTGGTCGCCGGCTCTGGCAAGCCAGCTCCGATTGGCCTGTGTATGGCGCGGGTCAACTGAAGGGAAGCTGGTGGCAAGGCAAACTAAGGAACGCGCTGAGCAGACGCGGGAGCGGATCATCGATGCGGCAGAACAAGTGTTTTACCGGCGCGGGGTTGCCCGTGCCTCGTTGGAAGAGATCGCCCGTGAGGCGGGCGTCACACGCGGGGCGGTCTACTGGCATTTTTCTGACAAGGTCGAAGTTTTTATCGCCGTCGAGCATCGCGCGCAGCAGCCGTATGAGCAGATGCGGGCAGCACTCAGGTCGAGCGTCTCGCATGCAGGCAATGCCGAGGAGGCAATGCAGGCGCTCGAGACCAGCATCGTCGAAGCGTTCGAGCGTATCCAATCTGACGAGCTTGCCCGGCTGCGGCTCACTGTAATGCTACTACGCTGCGACTATGTCGGCGAAATGGCACCAGCGCTTGAACGGCAAACCGCGATCACCCGATTGTTCTTCAGCGAGTTGCAGCACTACTTCAACGTTGTGATTCCACCCCCAGCGCCGGGGTCCGACTGGCAACCAGAGGACGCGGCCCAGGTGCTGCAGGTCGTTGTGCATGGATCTTTTATGCGTTGGCTACGCTCGCCGGATGAGTTTCCCATTGGCAAGGGTGTAATTGCGATCAAGGCGTTCATCGCCGCCCTGCGCAAAGCGTGGATTCCTAATGTGTAACACAGGATATCGACCTGACACTGATTGACCACCATAGTTTGTTTTGACATACATGCTAGGATGTATGTAGTTCCAGCTGAGTTTGGTAGGATTTTGCCTTGAGCGTCACAGTTGAGCAGATCAGGTCGGCCCAGACCCTCCGTGAGCTGCGTGCCGTCTTCGAGCCTCAAGCCGAGCAGGACCATCTGAAGGGCGACAAGCCGGATAAATCGTCCGACCCTGGCAGTGACAATAAAGCGGTCGAAGACGACCAAGACAAGGGCGACAATAAAGACGATAAGAAGGACGGCGGCGAAAACAACGACAAGCCAAAAAGCCGCTGGCCACTAATCATCCTCGGGATCGTAGTGTTACTTACGATCGTTGTATGTGCGATCTATTGGTTTTTAACACGAAACTTGGTTAGTACTGACGACGCCTATACTGATGGACGCTCTATTTCCGTGGCCGCAAAAGTTGCTGGTTACGTCACAGTGCTCAACATCGACGACAACGTCACCGTCCGGGCTGGCGCGTTATTACTCAAGATCGACCCACGCGACTATCTCACCGCTCGCGACCAAGCCCGAGCCAACCTCGCCTTGGCTGAAGCGCAGCTATCAGCTGCCAAGATCGAACTTGAGGAAACTTATATTCGTGCGCCGGCTACTTTGTTGCAGGCTCAGGCACAGCTCAAGCAGGCTGAGGTCAACCAGAAGAATGCGAAGCTGAACTTCGACCGGCAGCAGAGCGTCGACCCGCGCGCTACCACCAAAACCAATGTAGATCAGTCAATCGCCCAGTTCAGGGGAAACGTTGCGCTAGTTGATTCTGCGAGAGCACAAGTCGAAATCGCCGGCCTCGTGAAGCAATCTATTCAAACCGCAGTGGAGACAGTGCACCAGCGCGAAGCTCAAGTCGATCAGAATCGAGCGGCGCTGGCGCAGGCTGAGATCAACCTGTCCTACACTGAGATCCGCGCAGCGCAGGACGGAAAAATTACAATGCGCAACGTCGAGCGAGGCACCTATGCCCAGGTTGGACAGCAGCTTTTTTATCTTGTAACTCCTTTGACGTGGGTAGTTGCAAACTACAAGGAGAACCAACTCGCGCGTATGCATGTCGACCAGCCGGTGTCGATAACAGTTGACGCATACCCGGGCCTCAAATTACATGGCCACATTGATAGCATTCAGCAGGGAAGTGGCGCTCAGTTTTCCGCCTTTCCGGCCGAGAACGCGACTGGAAACTTTGTTAAGATCGTTCGCCGTATCCCAGTCAAGGTGGTGATCGACAGCGGTCTGGACATGGCTCACGGGTTGCCGCTCGGTATCTCGGTGAATACCACGGTGAACGTGAAATGAGCGATCCACGTGGATGGACCCCGCGGGCCAATCCGTGGCTTGTCGCGGTAGTGGTGACGCTGGGGGCGTTTATGGAGGTGCTCGACACCACCATCGTCAACGTCGCCCTCCCGCACATTGCTGGAAGTCTGTCGGTCAGTAATGACGATGCTACTTGGTCGCTTACCACCTATTTAGTTGCTAATGGCATCGTTCTCACTATTTCTGGTGCTCTCAGCCGGCGATTCGGGCGGAAACGCTACTTTCTGATCTCGATTGGCGGGTTCACCGCGATGTCGCTCGCCTGCGGCTTATCAACCAATTTCGGAGAGTTGTTACTGTTCCGCGCCGCCCAAGGGTTCTTTGGCGGCGGGCTACAGCCGACGCAGCAGGCGTTGCTTCTCGACTACTTTCCGCCGGCCAAGCGGCAACAGGCGTTCTCAATTGCCGCAGTCGCCATCATTGTTGCTCCCGCAGTCGGTCCGGTACTGGGTGGTTATCTTACTGATACTTACTCCTGGCACTGGATTTTTCTTATCAACGTGCCGCTTGGCGTGATCACCTTGTTCGCGGTGGTAGCGTTGGTGGAGGACTCACCAATGGCGAAGAAGGACAAGGCGACGGCTCCGGCAATCGACTATGTTGGCATTGGCTTTATCGTCATCGCGCTCGGATGCTTGGAGATCGCGTTTGATCGGGCAGAAAACTTTGACTGGCTCAACTCGACCTTTATACGCGTTATGATGGCCTTGTCGTCAGTTGCTTTCGCCTTCGGGATACCATATTTACTTTACAGGCGTCATCCGATCGTAAATTTACGCGCTTTCAAGGACCGTAATTTTGCCATTGCGTGGTTTCAGATCGCCCTTATGGGCTTCGTGCTTTATGCGTCTGCTGTGCTGGTACCTCAATATGCGCAGCAGCAGGCGGGCTACAACGCCACCTTGGCTGGGCTGCTGCTGGCGCCCGGCGCCGTCTTGTTGATCATTCTGATCCCTATCGTCAGTAAGGTGATGAACTTCGTCCCGGTGAAGTATGTGATCGCTTTCGGCGGCGTGGCGCTTAGCTCGGCTTTATTCTTTTCCATGAACTTGGTGCCCGGCCTCGACTTCTTCCACCTCTGCCTCTACCGCGCCGGCCAAAGTGGGGGCTTGGCGTTTTTGTTCGTGCCGATCAGCACCATCGCCTACGCCACACTACCGCGCGAATTGAATAACGATGCAGCCGCCTTGTTTAGCATGGCACGCAATGTTGTTGGTGGCTTTGGTATCTCGATCTCCACATCGTGGGTCACGGACCACCAGCAGACCCGGCAGGCACACCTGATTGATCACCTCTCTCCTGGAAACCAACCATATGACGTCCTGCTGCAGCAGGTGCAGCAGGGCCTAATCAATCTAGGCGATTCAACACAGCAGGCAATGCAGGCCGCGCCGGGGCAAATTTACCAGATGCTGCAAACCCAATCGGCGGTTCTGGCCTATACCGATGTATTCTTGCTCACTGGTTGCGCTGCCCTCCTGTTCATTCCCACGGCCCTCATGCTGTCAAGTGCTAAGCCAAAGGCCAGCGGCGGGGGACACTAATCAGTGCGTTTGATCTTGATTGTAATGGCCAGTGCAGCTTTGCTTGCCCAGTCCAGCTGTACGGTTGGGCCAAACTTTAAGCCATCCCAGCCACGTCTTGCCGCCGATTGGAACACCCCTTCCGCCCGCAAAATTAGCTTCAATCCGGTGACCGAAGCCAGCAATCCGGATCCAGCTTGGTGGAGTGGATTCAACGACCCCATGCTAACAAAACTAATTAATCAAGCGATTTCTGGAAACCTCGACCTGCAGCAGGCGCTATTGCGCGTCGCTGAGGCGCGCGAGAACGTCGTCACCGCACGCGCCGCCGGGCTACCTACACTGGGCGGCACCGCCAGCTATAACCGCGAACAGCTCGGCCTGCGCGGTATATTGGAGTCGCAGGGGATTAGCGGACAGTCAAGCCTATTGGCGGGTCAGCCAGCAGTTGGCCAGGGCGTCAATTCTGCCGTTGATGCCGCCGAGCAGCCAATCAACCTGTTCCAGTATGGGTTAAGCGCGTCCTGGGAACTCGACCTTTTCGGCAAGGTGCGCCGGTCAGTCGAGCAAGCTCGTGCAACCTCGGAAGCGCAGGCGGAAGCTGCTAGCGACGCTTTGGTCATGCTGGAGAGCCAGGTTGGTCAGGCTTACGTGCAGCTGCGCGGGGCGCAGGCGCTGTTTACCACACAACAGGATAATATCCGTGCCGCCACCTCTTCGCTGAACCTCACCCAGCGCCGGCGCGCAACCGGTCTGGCCACCGAGCTCGACGTCGATCAAGCACAAACTCAGCTCTACAACTACCAGCGCCAGCTTCCTGCCTATGCAACACAGGCTCAACAGGCGGAGAACCAGCTCAGCGTGCTGCTCGGTCGACCGCCCGGTATGCTGGACGC
The DNA here is from genome assembly GCF_013201075.1 of Lichenicola cladoniae. NCBI lineage: Bacteria > Pseudomonadati > Pseudomonadota > Alphaproteobacteria > Acetobacterales > Acetobacteraceae > Lichenicola > Lichenicola cladoniae. The sequence goes on from NZ_CP053711.1 coordinate 168,580, forward strand.
GATGCTTGACACTCCAGCGCCACTACCGGCTCCCCCAGATATGATTGGTATCGGTATCCCATCCACCTTAGCTCGTCGCCGTCCTGACATCCGCGAGGCAGAAGCCAATTTGCATGCGGCAACGGCTAATATTGGCATCGCCGTCTCCAGCTTCTATCCCGACATCTCGCTGACGGGCAGCCTCGGCATTCGTGCTACCGATGCTAGCTACTTGACCAGCTGGGCCAGCCGCTTTTATTCGGTGGGCCCGAGTGCGTCGCTGCCGATCTTCCAAGGCGGCAAGTTGACCTCTAGTCTTAGGCTCGCACGAATCCAACAAAAGGCTGCAGTCCTCAGTTACCGCAATACAGTGCTGAACGGTCTACGTGAAGTCGAAAACGCACTTGCGTCTTATCACAACGACCTTGACGCTCGAGACAAGCTGATCCAGACAGTGAGCTCAAGCGAATTATCATTCTACCTCTCCAAGAACAGCTATCAACACGGCTTGTCGGACTTCATCACTGTTCTAAATGCCGAACAGACCCTGACGAGCGCCCGCCAGAGCCTAGATGAAGCCAAGATGTCAGTGGCGGAGGATGTCGTGACCCTCTATACTGCTCTTGGCGGCGGCTGGCAGCAACAGCCTGTTATGGTAGACGTCCCGCTAATTGAGAAGTCCCCTCCGCTTGTTCCGGCGGCGGTCGATAGCATCGCAGCGGGGACACATAACGTTCAATCCGATCCGCAATGAGCGCGTAGTGATACGGTGGCAAATTGTAGAAAGCTACATTCTGCTGGAGAATGGCAATCGGGTTCAAGTAGCAGCCTTAAGCACGACGTGATCCTCCGATGCGGATGATGCCGTGCAGACGATCTACTGAGTCAGATCAAGGAACTGCGCACTGGCAGCAAAGCAGAGACGAATGTGCTTACCTGCATAACTGTTTACTGGAGAAGGTGTTGCTGACGCGCAACCATCTGTTATACCAAGGCTCTGAGACCGTGACTCCTGAGGGATTCCCAAGGTGGGCATAATCTGATTCGCTCTGGCGAACCTGGAGGTTTGCCATGCCAATCCCGCTCCGGAGCGACTTCACTGCAGCACACGTGCGGGCCGCTGCCAGAAAGACGAACGTCAAACAGCATTGAATATTGACCCCCATCGGCGTCGAATATTGGCTCTGACTCATTCTTTATGCAGTTGGCTGCTTAGATAACTGCTGGTCCAGATAGGGGTCTGTAGTATGCATCGAGTTCTGCGTGGATCCTTCCTTGTTCCGCCTGGCTTGGTGGTCGAGAGCATCGTGATGGCGGAGGCCCACACGATAATCACCGTGCGTGCACTGGATGTTGTCAGTCGATGCCCGTCCTGCGGTTCGATGGCTCGGCGGATCCATAGTCAATATCTTCGTACGCTCGTTGATTAATGATTTCGTCAGCAATGGATGGATATCTACGCCTCGAAGGTTGACAACGTCACCCTAGCTTTTAGGGTGACCTTGTCAACCTGGAGTCCATTTTATGCCCACGATACTGATCACCGGCGGCCATAGCGGCATCGGGTTAGAATGCTCGAAACAGCTGATTGCGAAGCCGCGAGTGACTCTCCTACTCGCAGGGCGGGACCTCGACCGAATGGAGGTCGCGGCACAGCAACTCCGCGCTAAAGGTGGCGAGGTCAAACTTCTGGAGATGGACGTTTCTTCGTTGACCTCGGTGCGAACGGCGGCAGCGCGCTGCCGCACAATGCTCGACAGCGGCGAGATCGAGGAGTTGCAGGCCGTTCTGTGCAATGCCGGGGCTCAGTTCATGGGGCCGGTTTCTTACAGTCCGGATGGGTACGAAATGACGTTCGCCACGAATTGCCTCGGCCATTTTCTCCTTATCGAGTTGCTGATCGACAAGGTCGCGCAGAAAGGCCGTGTTGTGTACACCGCCAGCGGCACTCACGATCCGGACACCGCAGACGGAAAAGTGGTCGGCAAGGCTGCCGAGCCTGACGCATTAGTTCTCATTGACGTGGGCAAAGGCGGGGACAAGCCGCTCTCGACTGGTGTCCGCTATACGACCTCGAAACTCTGCGACATCCTCTACGTGCACGAAATGGACAAACGCCTGCGGCGGGCAAATAGCTCGATCGTACCGATCGCATTTGACCCGGGATCCGTCGCCGGCACCGGTCTGCTCCGAACCCATCCGAAGCCCGTTCAGGTCCTGGCGAAGACGTCATTGATGAAGTGGGTCATGCGGCGCATGGGCATCACGATGTCCTCGGTCGAGTTCTCCGGCGCGGCGCTTGCGAAACTCGCCGTCGATCCCGCCTACGCCACCGGCTCGGGAAAATACTTCCAAGCAAAAGACGACCGCTTTACCGAGCAGCGCTCATCGATAAAGTCCTATGACGTTGCAGCCGCCCTGAAACTCTGGACAGACTCAGAAGCCCTCGTCCATCTGCGGCCGGATGAGCGATCGGCTCTGCTCTCGGCAGGCTGATCGTACCGGGGGCATTGGCAAAAGGGAACACAGTAAGGGATGGGAACGAGGGAGAAGCTTGTCGAGGCTGCGGCTGAGTTGCTCGATCAGGGCGGAGACGGAGCGGTAACCCTTCGGGCTGTCGCGCATGCAGTCGGGGTGTCCCACAACACCCCCTACAAGCACTTCGTTGATCGAGCGGCGCTGCTGGCAGGCGTAGCGGAGAAGGACTTTAGCGCCTTCTCCGCCGCGTTCACTGGAATCGAGCGATCGGCGATGACGGCGATCGACAAGCTCAAGGCGGCGCTCGAACTGTTCGTAACTTACGGCGAGGCCCATCCCGCGCGCTACCGGCTCCTCTTCGGCGACCCGGACATCGCATCACGAGGAGGTCAGCTCGAAGTTGTGGCCGTAACGACGTTTTCCGGCTTCGCGGCGCTCGTGGCGGGCGCGCAAGCCGCTGGCGAACTGCCGCTGATCCCTGCGGCGACGATGACCAGCCTGATTTACGCGGTCCTTCACGGCCTGCTCGATCTCCGGGCAGGAGGCAGGCTTCGCTCCGAAAAAGGTTTGTCCAATGTTCTTGATGGCGTCCTACTGATGATCGAACTGATCAGGCCGAACGATGTTAGGCAAGCCACTATGGAGGAATAGTCTTGCAGAGATAAGGTTCACGATCGACGCGCCGTCTTGGGTGACGAGCACGACCCAATTCGCTTGTTTTTTTCGCTTAGAGCGCCTTTCAAAACCTCTTCTGCAGCGTGTTGAAGCAGATCAATGAGCAGGCGAGAGCGGTGAATGCGTGGTGGATATCGCTTCTGCGCTCGTAGCGCGTGACGAGCCGGCGGTAGCGGTTGATCCACGCGAAGGTCCGCTCGATGACCCACCTGTGTCGGCCCAGCTTCTGGCTGGTCTCGACGCCGCGCCGGGCGATGCGGGGTGAGATCCCACGGCGGCGGCAGGCCTGGCGGCAACGTCGGTGATCGTAGGCCTTGTCGGCGTGCAGCTTGTCCGGCCGGTGTCGTGCCCGGCCCGGCTTGCCGCCGATCGGCAGGATGCTGTCGAGCAGTTCCTCGAACGGCATGCTGTCGTTGGTGTTGGCGCCGGTCAGTATGAAGGCGAGCGGGATGCCGCGCCGGTCCGTGACGAGATGGCGTTTCGTGCCGAGCCTGCCTCGATCGGTCGGGTTTGGCCCTGTCTTGTCGCCCCCCTTTTTGCAGCCAGCGATGCGCTGTCCAGGCAGGCCCGGCTCCAGTCGATCCGGTCGGCCGCCCGCAGCCGACGCAGCAGTTCGCGGTGCAGTGCATCCCACACGCCCGCCTCTTGCCAATCCCGCAAGCGACGCCAGCACGTGATGCCCGAGCCGCACCCCACCTCAAGCGGTAGCATCTCCCACTGGATGCCGGTCCGTAGCACGAACAGGATCCCGGTCAGCGCCGCCCGATCCGGTACCCGCGGCCTGCCGCCCCGCGGTCGTGGCGGAGGCACGGGCAGCAACGGCTCGATGATCGACCAGAGGGCGTCGGAGACGAGAGGAGAAGCCATGTCTCCTCATGAATCAGATCGCCGGGCAGTACAAGGTCTTGAAAGGCGCTCTAAGCCCCGACACCTGCTACGGCCCAGCCTTCGATAGCTTTCGTGCCTTTCAGTGACCGTGCTTATCCTTCAACTAGAGATCAGCAGGCTGTCACAGATCAACACATCGAATGACGATTATGGTTCAGCGTAGCCATCCCTCAAAACGCCGCCATGCTGAGCCCGCGCACAGGTCTCATTAACTGCTCCGGCGCGGAAGGCTCGTATCTGGTCCAGGCCCCGCGCAGCGCGGCGACCTGGATCAGGCGAGCAATCTCGTTTTCGTCAGTTCTCCAGGCGGTGGCGGCGGTGCTGCACGTCGGCATCATGAGCCAGGAGCAGGGCGGTCTGAGCGTCACCGGCACGCGCCCGGGCCAATGCAGCGTCACGCAGGAAGCACTCACGGGCTGCGAGGGCGAGCGGCGTGTAGGCCGGTGCGTTCAGGGTCGCCGGCATTGGCGGGATGGCGATCGCGGGGTTCATACCGACACCCCGTCCGTGTCCTGGCGGCGCTCGATGCCGTCCCATGGTGCTGTCAGCGCATCGATAGTCTGCCGGTCCTGCTTGGCCGCGTCGCGGAACCCGAAGCACCAGCCGATGGACGAAGGTCACCACCGCACCCACGAGCATGAGGAGGAGGCTGATCAACTCAGTTCGCCAGCGCTAGCAGAGCGGCCTCAGGGGCGAACAGTGCCTTGTGGCCCCGCAGAAAATGTCTGCGGCGGCGGGCGACGTAGCGATCCGACGAGATAGCCCGGTCGTGCCGGTCCTTGCGGCTGATGCGGTTGACCGCGCCGACAGCGGACTTCGCTTCGCCATAGGCCTCCCAACCGTCGGCACTCTCGAACCGGGCGAGCTCGAGAGTACGAGCGGCCGTTTGCCGGGCAACGGTCAGCGGGTCCTGCTTCGTCACGAATGCAGCGCCGAAGACGCAGGCCGGGCGGAACATCGGGATCGAGCGAAGCGGGTGGGCGGCTGCTTCGGGGTGGCGGGGCCGGTAGGACTTGAAGGTTTGCCTTGCCATCTAAAGTGTCTGAAGATACTTATAGTGTCACCGAATATGAGATGCAAACTTTAATGTCTCTAGATACGGAAGGTGTCACCATAACAGCGGGTCAGATGAAGGCCGCCAGGGCCCTGCTTGGAATGTCAGGGGAGGGCCTGGCAAAACTGTCCGGCGTCAGTCTCGTGACAATCCGGCGGGCTGAAAGTGCGCGTGGGTTAGCCGGAATGATGCGGGCAAATGCTGACGCTATTCGTCGGGCGTTGAATGCCGCCGGTATCGGATTCATTCCTGAAAACGGCGGCGGTGCCGGGGTGCGGCTGCGGAAGCCTGGCGAGCAACATTGAATCAGCAAGGTCAAACTTGATGCGCTATTGGCTTCATTTGACTTATCAGTCAGCATCAATTCCCGAGCTATTACTACATACCGGTAAGAGGTTCTACAGGATCTGTTGCACCTCGCCAGGTATCCCTCAAGCCTAAGCGCGCTGTAGCAGCTGCGCCTGCGTCTAAAAGTTAGGAACCTACGCTTGAACTACCGCCAAGCAGCCAATCTAATGATCAAGAAGCACGGTAGAAATGCTAGACAGTTGGCAATGAAGCGGGCAGCTGAATTACGCGCTAAGGGTGAACTTGCCACCGCGGCCATATGGGTAAAGGTCAGCGATGAGGTCGCGGCACAGCAGGCTGCGCTGGATGGAGGGATAAGGGCTCTGATGGGACTATGAGGCCGTCAGCCACGCTGCCACTCGAGGTCTCTTGCAACAGCTATTCTCGAGCTGAGCGAGATACATACCGACCAAGATCGCTAGCACTACCAAGCCGGCGATAGCTTACCCCGTGGTTTCGGTGACCTTGCAATCAAGCGCCGCCTACTAGGGCTTCCCCTGACGCGGAAAATTGTACAATTATAGAACGGTGTAACGATTCGGATCTATTTTTGGCGCAATTTCGACTGGGCGAACAGGTCTGCTTTAAACGCGGGAAGCGTGCGATGACGTTCGGCGGGCTGATCGCGGGCACGGACATGGCTTATCTCACCTGGGGCAGAGGCGGCAATATCCAGGCAAAGCTAGCTTCGGAGGATGATCTCAAAGTCCTTGGTAGACCTCCGGTAAATAGGGTCAGCGGAGGTCAGCATCCCCCACGCCGGGGCGCAAATTAACAATTTGCTAAAGATCGTTCGGGCCTGTCTTAGAACTGGAGATTTTCGGTCCACACCGGGTCAAACGCATCTGAGCGGCGCGAATTCCTCGCTGGATTTCTGCAAGAAGAATCAACTCTCTCGGTAACTTGGAATACTAGTCCCTCAATCGTTCCATAGACTTCTCGACAGCCGTCTCAGACTTATAAAGATAATCAGCAATCGATTGATTGTCGCGGCTCAAGCCGGAATCCCTTCGACTCCGATCAGGAGCTGCAAATTCGCCGGCTTCTGGCGTGGGTTGGGCAGCGGAATGTTTCAGTTCTTAAACTAGCACAGTTGCGTGATCGCGTGCGTTTCCATTTGATCATGACCGCGTTATTTTATGTAATAACGTGGATGCTGTGATCGATAAGAGACTTTCGTTTGTGTTGCTTTAGCTCAAGAAAGCATAACGTGATGATCGATTATAATACCGCATTAGAGACGACACTCGAAGGCCGCTATCAAGCCGCTCATGATCACTTTGCAGATGCGGCAATGCATGGTGATCAAGTAGGAATGGACCAGGCACTGGCGGTAATTTCTGCGCTTTGCGAGGAGCTGCAACGTGATCCATCTGACTAAACCAGGCCACTCATCGCGACAGTGGTCAAAGTTCCGGGGTTCTGGCTCAACCTGCAATTGAACTGCGACATGTCTACGGCCCGAACCGAGGCAGGCAGCCTGATCGCTGTGAGGGCGCAGCACGAAGATATGGCGAGTGAGTGACAAGGCGCTGAAGGTGACGTCAGGCGCTCCACAAGACCTCCTGCTCCTCTCCGAGGTGCTGGAACGGTTTCGCGGCAAGGTTGGACGGACCAGACTGCTTGCCCACATCGTCCAGCACCCGACCTGCGGTGGCGGCCCAACGCACCGTCGCAATGGCCGCAAGCTCTTGTTCACCGAAGCTGACTACGCCCGGGTGCTTGAGAGCTTCGTGCCAGTGCCGCGGGAACGCCGACTAGCGATCGCCGCCGCTCCGTCAAGCCAGGGTGCCTCTCGTCGGTTGGATGCATTGATTGCAAGCTACCAGAAGCGCCATCGAGACGCACGAACGAGACCTTGAGGCGCCCGGGTATCCAGCGCTCGGTGGTCATCGCCCAGCCAGCATTTCGTCAACCTTCGTAACCAATCTTTGGAGTGCGAACGGCTTCGGAGGCAATGGAACGGCTTCTTGTTCACCCGGGCGCAGACTTGGTCTGGAAGTGCAGTGACGAAAACTATGGGAAGGCCTGGATGGCGTTCACGGGCCCGCTCAGCGACATCAAACCCATTGAAGTCAGGAATGTTGATATCGGTCACGACCAGTCGGATTTGGTCAGGGTGTTCGATCAGGGCTAATGCCTCTGCACCGTCAGAGGCGAGCTTTTCTGCATTTTGGATCAGTAGGAATTTACTACACACGATCCCTGGCGGCCGGAGGCAACCTTGGCTAACACCAGAGGCGACCACCGCAAGGCGGCGGTGCTGGTAACACCTTGTCCGGCTGCCACTTCCGTGACGGCGGGAAACCTGCCAACCTCATTATATGAACGCAAGTCTTAGTGGCCGAAAGCCCGCCGTAATTCCAGCGCAGGTGAGAGCGGCTCGAGCATTAGTCGGATGGTCACGTATCCGGTTATCTGAGGCATGCGGGGTGCCAGTCAGAACACTAGACCGGCTTGAAAAGGGTGAAGGAGCGCCGCAACAGCGGACCATCTTAGCCATCTGCATCGCCCTCGAGGCCGCTGGCGTCGAATTCACTAACGGAGACGCGCCTGGGGTAAGACTGACGCGTCAGAATCCGGCGGCAGGCCAATGAAGGCCCTGCACAACTACACTTACCGCGGCATTCAGTACAGAGTTGGAGCGGAGAGGGGCGGTTCTCGTTCCTGGTCAATCAAGGTCGAGGCGCATAGATCGATAGAGGGCGTGGCGGCTAATTCTGGCGGCATCAAGTCGTTTCGTGCGGCCTGTGAAGCTGCCACCGCAGCGATTGATACATGGCTTGCGGCAGCGGCATTGAAGCCGTCTGTTCAAGTCGTGCCTGTGTCGGCACTGTGTCATGAGCCTAATTGCCTGATTGAGGCGGGATTACGGGCAGAGAGGAGGCCCGACGCGATGCGATGGATGACGATCGAGATCACGCTCAGCATGTCGTTGGTGGGAGAAGAGGCTCGCATATTGAATGCTTGCCAGGGCCCGTGGACGGCAGCGCTCTGTCCAAAGGAAGCCTGCCTGCTAGTCAGTCAAGGTGATCATAACCTGGTGACAAACCGGTTCTTGGTGTTTTCTCCTCTCATGGCGACGATCTGCGATGCGATCGTTTCGCAGTATAACGCGGCGCCCTGCCCGATGCCGGACTTTCACAAGATGACGGTGCTGCTCGCCAATGGGTCTCCCGGGCATATTTTCGCGCCGGGGCTAGGCTGATATCTGATGGGGGCGTTCCGACGTAGGGTCAACGCTACTAGCGTGACCGGCGCTTGAGAAAGCGGCCGTCACCGATGGGGTTCCGTCTCAAAGCTGACTGCCCGGATCTTACGGGAGTGGTTTTCAGCTTGATGATTGCGAAGCCCATCAGCCGACCCCCGCCCCGGCGAACAACGTCCAGACATTGTCGACTTGGTCAGTGAAGACGGGCCATTACGCGTCGGAATAGCTCGGAGGCGACGGTAGAATTACGTTGATACCCTGTGTACAGTCGAGCTGCGCCAAGTATCGACCGCTTGTATTAAGTCTGGCGAATCATCGTCGACATGTTGGATGTGGCCGACTTCGACCTGGTCGAGGCCGCCTCAGGGCATGAGGCGCTTCGAATAATCAAAAGGTCCGGCGGCATGGACGTTCTGATTACGGGTCTGAGTATGCCAGGGATGGACGGGATCGAGCTCGCTCATCACGTGCATGGTCGTTATCCTCAAATCCCGATCCTGTTCGTCAGCGCTCGGCTGTATCTTCTCGGGAAGGAATCCCCTCCAGAGCCGTATCGATACCTTCCGAAGTCGTTCCGGCTGTACGATCTGGTAGAGACCGTGTCGGACATGCTGGTAGCGCATTAACCTCACTGCCGTGAACACTCCGGCTTACATAGCCTGACCCACTTCGGCTCGATGTTCCGACCCCAGTTCTGGCATCCGGTGCATCGCATCTGGGATGGGTAGCCGGCGGACCCTTGCTATGCGCCTTAACGAGTGCATGCAGATCTCGGCGAACACGTTCCAATTCTACCAAACGCTCAGCAACTCCATTAGCGTTTGTGAGCCTCAAACCCTTCATGACCTCATTGCAGACGCAATCGCGAAGCGACGCCAGAAAGGTGTCCGGCAATGTTTTTAACGCTTCTGGATAAGTGCACTGGATGTAAGCAGCGACCTCGTTTCCAATGTCAGACGTTGTTTCCTTCATCAGATCCTGCGCGAGCAGCTGAAGTGGCAAACTTGGATTCACGACCGGCATAAGCCTTTCCTTCCCAGGATTGAGGCCGCAAGCGTGATGTCGCTCATGAGCAGCCAGATCCGACGACAGACTGCTATTCGACGTCCCCTGGCACCTCGATCGGGGTTACCGGAATTCCGTCGTCGGTATATTCCATAAAGATCTTCATCCCAACCCGCCACCGTAGCGCCTCCTACATTGTGGCCGGCACCCGGACGTACCCGGCCTCGTCGATCGTAGCTTCATGTTGGTGGATGTCTTGAGACATGGATGGCCCTTAGCTGCCTGCGTTGGTATCTTAACGCCGAGAATGGACATCAGATTGACTTGCTTCTTTCCGTTGTACGGCCATCTGCGTCTGCGATGATCGAGGCTGGCGGCCTCACTATCGGTGCACCAGCTCGTCCGGATCGAGCCGCCTCCAGTCTACGAACCGGCTGGCCTGCCGCTCGGACAGGCTGAGGCAGCTTTTTACCGCTGCCCACCCTGTCTCCTTCGTGCCCTCCCGGATGTAGACAGAGCTGGCCGATCCGATGGCGCGCTTCAGGCGCCCATCTGTTGAGAAGCCGAATAGAGCCTCAGGCATCGGTTCTGATCCAATCGCTAATATGTCATCTCACTATTCGATGACATGAAAAGGCCTACGGCAAGGACACCTGACGGCTGGTGTATTAGGGTAGCCTGCATCTAGTCGGCCTCATCACGCGTAGACGTTACATAGCAAGGTGGGATGAACCGATCCCGCCTCGGTGAGGAAATGACTATGTCCCGAACAAAATCGATCGCATTAATTGCGCTGACGGCTGTTTTGATGGGAGGTTGCTCCAACGCGATGATGTCGCAACCCTCGTCCGCTACCGCATCGATGGCCGATCCAATGGTTGGTGGTGCAGCGATGTACCCGCAGCAGAACATTATCCAGAACGCAGTGAATTCGAAAGATCACACCACACTGGTTGCGGCCGTAAAAGCAGCTGGACTGGTCGATACGTTATCCAGCCCGGGGCCATTCACCGTATTCGCTCCGACCAATGAAGCCTTTGCGATGCTGCCTGCTGGCACCGTATCGACACTGCTGAAGCCTGAGAACAAGGCGATGCTCACGAAGGTGCTGACTTACCACGTTGTTGCGGGCACGATGGACTCCAAGGCGCTGATGGCGGCGATCACCGCAGGCGGCGGCAGGGCCACTCTGACGACTATCGAAGGAGAACCACTAATTGCCATGATGGGAAGCCCGGGCACCATTACGTTGACGGATGCTAAAGGCGGGATGGCAACCGTGACGATCGCCGACGTCTACCAGTCGAACGGCGTAATCCACGTCATTGATCACGTGCTTTTGCCGAACTGACCATCGTCGTACTGCTTCGGGGCGCCCTCGAGGCGTCTCGCCGCGTCGCAGCCCCGATGGTCGCAAAAGCCCTGGTCGGCTGGCGCGGCGCTGCTATTGTAACCGGCTTGATGTTCTCCTTGTTCCATCTGGCCAATTCCGCCGCTGATTGGGTCTAGCTCACCTGCTGCGCCCCCCGGCGTCGAGCGGGTAGACCGGTCCGCGACGGTGTTTGGGTGCCGGCCGCACCTGGAGATAATCGCCCGGCACCCCCGCCCTAGCGGACCAACCTGACATTCGAGACTGGCGCGAGAGGCATAGCAAATTTCAGCGAGAGCAACTGTCTCATTAAAGGTACAGAGCAGAGCCGGTGGACCTCGCCAGCTTAGCTGTTAGTCTCGCTGCATGTCTGACATCAAAGACCATACCTTGGCTCGGATCGATGCGGCCGTTCCGGGAACGATATGCGGAGTCTTACCTGGTAAAGGTGCACTACGGTATCCAGTCTGCGGACGGTATCCAAGCGTTTTTGGAGGCGTAGCCGGCGTTGGTGGATGGACCGGTCGGCTGACGCGGCTCTCCTGGCCTGATAGAGGTCTGGGATGCCCTTCAAGCACAACGCGTCCCGCCGCCACCACATTCCGAAGGCCCGTCGCCGGGTCATGAACTGGACGGCCTATGAGGCTGGTCTGCGGCAACGTGGTGACTTGACGTTGTGGCTGGACACGGCGGCCTTGTCTGGATGGCATGCCCCGCGCCGGACGACACCAGGCGGTCAACCGGTCTATGCCGAGGTGGCGATCGAGCTGGTGCTGACCCTGCGATTGGTCTTCCATCTGGCTCTACGCCAGGCAGAAGGTTTCGCGCGCTCGGTTCTGCGCCTACTCGGACTGGAACTTTGCGTGCCTGATCATTCGACCTTGAGCCGTCGGGGGCGCGCCTTTGCCGGACGTCAACCGCGTGCCGCCCGGCGTGACGAGCCCATTCATGTCGTGTTGGACAGCACGGGCCTGCAGGTCTTCGGGCAGGGCGAGTGGGATGCCGAGAAGCATGGCCGCACACCCAGGCAATGGCGCAAGCTGCATCTGGCCGTCAATGCAGAGACTGGCGAAATCGTGGCGCACAACCTGACGGACAAGGATACCAGCGACATATCAAAAGTCGCGGGGCTGCTGGCAACGGTGGAGGGGCAGATCGCCAGCGTGATTGCCGACGGCGCCTATGATGGCACGTCCGTGTATGACGCCGCTGCCGCACGCCAGCATAACCCGCCACCTCATATCGTCATCCCGCCAAGAGCATCTTCGGTCATCAAAGCTGACGCCGACACCGAGACCGTTCGCAATCGTCATGTCCGGGACATTACCGAGAAGGGACGCATGGCCTGGCAGAAAGCCAATGGTTACGGCCGACGCAGCATCGTGGAGACGACGATCGGTCGCTACAAACACATCATCGGTCCGAAGCTCAGAGCACGGTCGACCACCGGTCAGAAAGCTGAGGTCGCCATCGCCATCTGTGCCCTCAACCAAATGATCCGGATCACCAAGCCAATCTCCGTTCCCACCGTCTGAAGCGATCACCGGGTAGGGCAAGCTCTTGCCTCCCGCCCGGTCCACGCAACAACGCCGCGCCATCACGCTGGCGTTCTGCCTGGCGCACGCGCGCCGACGGTTTTTCGAGGTGCACAAGCCAACGAGGTCGCCGGTGGCCGCGGCAGCACTTGCGCGGTTTGCAGCCATCTATGCGATCGAGGCACGCATCCGCGGCACCAGCGCCCGCGAACGAGTGGCGATCCGACAGGCGGAGACCAGGCTATTGTTCGACATCCTCAAGCCTTGGCTGAAGGACCGTCTGGCGGAGATCTCCGTGAAGGCGCCGCTGGCGCGGGCCATCCGCTACACGCTTGGCCATTGGGACGGGCTGACGATGTTCCTGAGAGATGGCCGGGTTGAAGTGGATAACAACACCGTCGAGAGGACGATCAGGCCGATCGCCCTGGGGCGGAAAAACGCCTTGTTTGCTGGAGCGGCCAGCGGCGGCCAAAGCTGGGCGGTGCTGGCGTCGTTGATCAACACCGCCAAGCTGCACGATCTGGATCCACACGCCTACCTGGCCGACGTGCTGGACCGGATGGTCTCCGGCCAGACGAAGAACAACGCCGTGCGTGAATTGTTGCCGTGGGTCTGGAAGGCGACGCAGGCCACCCGAACGGCCGCCGCGTGAAGCAGAAGCGCGAACCAGCCGCGCCGAAGGCCATGCGCCTGGAGGCACTCGATATCTGGCTGCGGCAGCTCGAGCCGTCACCGAAAGTCGACGGCGTTTCCATGCTCGATGGATACCTCACGGCAATCGCTATCGGCCCGTGCTCGATCCAGCCTGACGTGTGGTTCGTCGACCTGCTCGGGATCAACGGAATTGTTGGCTCTGCGTCGGGCCAGAGTCTCGCCGCCATGATGGCCATAGCCGACAGGTTCAACACGATCGGTGAAACACTGTCCCAGGCTCCGGACAGGAATGCGCCGATCTTTAAGAAAAAGGATGACGGCACTGTCCTCGCCGCCCCGTGGTGCATGGGGTTTCTCTCGGCGATGCGTCTGCGACCCAACGCGTGGCAAACCCTATGCGATTTGGAACGCACAGAGCACGGCCTCCTGCTCCCGATCCTGCTCCACTGCATCGATGAACATGGCAGTCCCATGCTGGGTCCGGCTCGCGCAGGATCAGAGACCAAGGACTTCCTACGAGATGCCTACCACGACATTCCGCTGGTGATCCCACAAATCCGGAACTACTGGATGCCAAAGCGACTCAAGGACCGCTGATCCGGTATCCTGCTTTGTGGTGTTCTCGCAGCGGTTACGATGGGAATGGTCAGCCACCGACGCCGAAGCGAATGGCGAGGGCTTGGCATGAGATCCAGCGGACGACCAAGGCGGCGGTCGCGCGGCAGCCGAAGCAGCAGCCTGTTGTGAGGCACCGGGCTGCGCCTGTCGGGTGGACGCCTCTCTTGGCCGCTTCCAAACCCCTGCCGCTGCCGGCGCGTGATGCTGCAGAAGAGGCAGACTGCGGAATCCCAGGTCAGCCGAGAACAGAGGCCCAATCCCGGGCCGAGATCGATAGGGTGCTGCGCCGATTCCAAAACCAGGAGCGTCGTTGGTAGCGGTTAAGCAGACCGTCCCGCTATGGTTGCAGAACGATGGCACTGCACGCACCGTCGGATGCTAAGCTCTATGCATGACCGACTTGAACGATACAGCTTTGGCCCAGATCGACGCGGCCGTCCCTGGAACGGTTTGGGAGATCCTACCAGGCCTAGGCGCACCGAGACATCCGGTCTGCGGCCGGTATCCAAGCGTCACCAAGAGCGTGGCAGCACTAAGAGGTGCCGGCTTCCGTTTCAGCGCGCACCCGGTCGTGCCGGCTCAGCATCTAAGTTCAAGATACGATAGCCGTACGGTCCTGCCATGGACCTTCAGGAGCGCGCTCGGTGTCGAGATTGGGCTGATCTTGGTCGCGCGGGTTAAGGGTCGGTAAAAGGCCTAGGCTGCCGTCAAACGCGCTACTGCACGTGCTGCCATCGCCGCGAATTCACTCACGTTCCTGTGATAGTGTGCTAATGTTCCGTTATCGCAACATATTGTTCCAAAATCCGAACGGAGGCTAGCAGAAAAGCGGGTCTGATTCTGCTGCGGGATCAAAAAGAAGACAGGAATGGGACATTACTCTATCTACCTTTTAGATCAGGCGAGGCGCCTGCACGGTATCGTTGCTATCAAGTGTGCCGCTGATCCTGAAGCTCTGGATTATGCTCAGCAGTTAGTTGGCCATGATGGTCAAGTCGTGCTTTGGATCCGAGGTAAGTGCCCCGACATCTCTGCCTCAGATTTGCGGATTCCGGGGTCATGTCGCCCAGCATTCCGGGAAATGCTCGCCCACCATTCCGGGCTGATGTCGCCCGCAATTCCGATTTGATGTCGCCCACCGTTCCGATTTAAAGTCGCTCGGCTTGGCGGTCTTCGTCGGCGAGGTCCTGGGGCTCTGCTGGCCTGTTTAGGGTTGCTCTTTTGGGGAGCGGCCAATGCCGGCGGAGAGAACGACGATGCGCCAGATGCGCGAGATTGTGAGGCTGAACGAGGCTGGGGTTTCGACCCGCCAGATCGGGATTCGGGTGGGAGTGGCGGCCTCGACTGTGCCGCTGACGCTACGACGTGTGGCGGCGGCACGCCGATCCGGACTGGGCGGCGGTGCATCGCGAGCTCAAGTGCAGGCATGTGACGCTGACACTCCTGTGGGACGAGTATATCGCGCATCATCCGGATGGATATCGATACTCGCGTTTCTGCGAACTCTACCGGGGCGGGGAGGGATGGTTGTCGGTGACGATGCGCCAGACGCTTCGGGCCGGGGATAATATATAACACCAGCGGTTGGACTTAGCTTGCGCCGCTATGACACGCTTAGCCATTATATCAACAGTGCTAATCTAGTGGGTCGCAGTGGAAATAATGTGTCCGGCGACCGCCATTCCGTGTTGATTAGCCGCTGGATGGTATGGTGCAACACGCTGAGTATTGCGGTGGCTAACGCCGAGGGATAGCCTATCCTATGGCTAGCCTGTTATCCGCGCGATCCGTCTTACCTCCATCCACTTGGCGGGACCTATTTTCTGAGCCGCTTGGGACAAGGGCTTGCGCGACGAAAGCCCGATCCAATCGGTGGTTTCAAGGTTGGAACCACCTTCTTCCACCAACCATAGCCATGCGATTAGCCGATTGCGGTCCGGGCGCCCCCTGCGGCCGCGCCCACAACTTAAGGGCGGCGCGCGCGAAGGCAGCATGAATAGCGCCTTTATCCTGCACCATCTCGATCTTCTGACCGCAGAGACTTTGCCCTGGCTGCGGAGCTACGTGCTGGCATGGGATGTGCTGCTGCAGACCGTGGTGGCGCTCCTAGGCGCCGCGATGGTACGTCTCGCGGCGCCGCGCATGGCCGGGACTACGACACAGCTGACCGCCCGAATGGGGGTGCTGTCGCTGCGCCCCATGGTCGACGCGTTGGGACGGGCGCTACCATGGATGCTATTCCTGCTGCTGCTCTGGTTCGCGCAGCTTGTGCTGGCGAACCTGGGGATGCCGACGCACCTGCTGCGGCTGGTATCCAGCCTGGTGATGGCCTGGATCGTGATCCGCCTGAGCACCACGCTGGTGCGCAACGCGTCGATGGCGCGGCTGTTCGCCGCCGCGGCTTGGGTAGTCGCGGCGCTGAACATTGCGGGCCTGATTGCGCCGACCGGGCGTCTCCTGGGCGAGATGGCGTTCCCGATCGGCACACTGCATCTCAGCGTGCTTCTGCTACTCAAGGGTGCGGCGCTGTTGGTGGCGCTGATCTGGCTGGCAAACCTGATCTCGACCCTGGTCGAGCACCGGCTGAACAATGCGCGGGACATTACCCCGGCAATGCAGGTGCTGGCCTCGAAGCTGCTGCGGGCTGGGCTGTTGACCCTCGCGGTGGTGGCGGCCCTCGGCGCCGTCGGCATCGATCTGACCGCGTTCGCCGTGTTCTCCGGCGCAATCGGCGTTGGGCTCGGCTTCGGCCTGCAGAAGGTGGTGTCGAACTTGGTCAGCGGCGTGATCCTGCTGCTGGACCGGTCGATCAAGCCGGGCGACGTGATCCAGCTTGATGACACCTATGGCTGGATCACCCGGCTGAACGCGCGCTTCGTCTCGGTCGTAACCCGGGACGGCACCGAGCATTTGATTCCTAACGAGGACCTGATCACCCAGCGGGTGGTGAATTGGACCTATTCCAACGACCTGGTGCGGCTGAAAGTGGCATTCGGTATCTCCTACAGCGCCGACGTACATCTCGCGCGCCGCTTGGCAACTGAGGCGCTAAGCAAGGTCGAGCGCGTGCTCGAAGCGCCTGCGCCGATCTGTTTGCTTGTCGGCCTGGGGGACAGTTCGGTGGATCTGGAGCTGCGCTTCTGGATCGCCGACCCACGCGCTGGAACGGCGAACGTACGCAGCGACGTGCTGCTTGAGGTATGGGATGCGTTCCACGCCGCTAACATCGAGTTCCCGTTCCCGCAGCGCGACCTGAACGTACGAGACCCGGAAGCGCTGGCTAAGGCATTCGCCCAGGCATCTGCGGCGGCATTAGCAAAAGCATCTCTCTAGTCATTGTCACGTTAACTGTTGGAGTTTGGACTGGCCCGCGTTCTCGTCCACCCGCACGCAAGGCCTGCCGCGTGGCCCACACTGGGTGATCTTCGCCAGCATGCCGGCCTTCTCCCATCCATCCTTGTTTGCCGTGAGCTCGGCGATCTGCGCCTCGAGCACAGCCTTCTGGTCCTGCGCCTGGCCGATCGCGCCAGCGTCCCACCACAGCACGGCGCTGCTTGCTAGCCACCACATCATCCCCAACGCGGCGATGGCGGCGACACCCCAGCCCAGCAGCCGCCAGCTCGCCCACAGCACCACCCGCCGAAGCGTTGCCTCCGCCTGGTCGGCTATGGTCCCGACCTGGTCCAGCCGTCCCAGCAGCGGCCCGGTCGCAGCCTTGAGCGCTGACGCTCCGGTCTCGGCCGCCACGAACATGCTCTCCGCCACTCCACCCTGCACCGCCGTGCGGATAGTGCGGCTGAGCCCATTCACGTCCTGACCGAGCTGCTCCCGCTCAGCCTTCAGCGCCGCTCGCTCCACGGCCAGCCCTTCAAGCGCTACCTGCACCGCTGCCTGGTGCCGCTCGACGATCTCGATCAGCCCGTACAGCCGATCCTCCGCTTCATCGCTCATCTGTTCTGTAAGCCCTCGCGCCAGTGAGGGATCTGTTGGCCGCTCGGTGGCTGACGTAGCGTCGCAAGCCGTGGCACTGGGAGGATATCGGGATGAACTGCGTGTGCTGTGTCAGTGGCGCCTGCATTCTCCTCAGATTGGGCGTTTGAATATTCCCCACTTTAGTGTGGCGGCTGGTTCCTGAGACTGGCTGCTGTGGGGCAGCGCCCGGCGGTAGGCCACCATTCCCTCGATGGTTCGAGGGAGAACGATGGTGGTCAGGCTTGGGGAGCTCGTCATGATCCTGGATCTGCATCGGCAAGGGTTGAGCGTGTCGGCCATCGCGCGTCGCGTCGGTATCGATCGAAAGACCGTGCGCAAATATATCGAGCGCGGTCTTGAGCCGCCGATCTACCAGGCGCGACAGCCACGACCCGCCAAGGTGGCTCCGTTCCATTCCTACCTGCGTGAGCGTGTGGCGGCCTATCCTGACCTGACCGGCAGCCGCCTCCATCGTGAGATCCGCGATCTTGGCTATGCCGGGGGCTACACGGCGGTAAAGGATTTCCTGCGCGGCGTCCGGCCGACCACACCAGCTGGTTTCGAGGTGCGCTTCGAGACGCCACCAGGTCGCCAGGCGCAGGTCGACTTCGCCCATTTTCGCACCGTGTTCACCGACGAGCCAAGTGTCGAGCGGGTCGTGTGGCTCTTCTCGCTCGTGCTAGGCCACAGCCGGATGCTGTGGGGACGGTTCGTGCCGCATCAGGATCTGCAGACCTTGCTGCGTTGCCATGCCGCGGCTTTCGAGGCGTTGCACGGTGCGCCGACCGAGATCCTCTACGACCGCATGCGCACAGTGTTCAGTCGTGAGGATCCCGAGGCTGGCCACATCGTCTACAACCGGACTGTCGTCGAGTTCGCCCGGCACTACGGCTACCTGCCCAAAGCCTGCCAGGCCTATCGGGCCAAAACCAAGGGTAAGGTGGAGCGGCCGTTCCGCTACATCCGCGAGGATTTCTTCCTCAGTCGCAGCTTTCGCAACCTTGGCGACCTCAACGACCAGTTCCGCCAGTGGCTTGATCAGGTTGCCAACGCCCGCATCCACGCCACCACGCAGCGCGTGGTCAGCGAGCATTTCGCCGAGGAGCGCCCACGCCTGCAGCCGCTTCCGGCCGGACCGTTCCAGGCCGTGCTGCGCCTGGAGTGGCGCATTACCCGCGACGGCATGGTCTCCGTCGACGGCAATCTCTACAGCGTGCCCGATACCACCCATCGCCGGCCGGTCGAGGTGCACAGCACCGCCAGCGAAGTGCGCATTCTCGAGGAGGGGCACGTCGTCGCTACCCATCCCGTGCTGGAGGGACGCGGCCAGCGCCGTATCATCGCCGGGCACCGGAGCGCACCACCTCCGCCCAACAGTCAGACACCTCGCAATGGTCCATTACCCGGCCGATCCGGTGACGTCGTCGCACTCCGACCCCTGACGTTCTATGATGCCGTCGGCAAGCGGCTCGCCGCGGACGGAGCGGCCGCGTGAGACCGGCAGCTCAGCTCGAGGCGCCCATCGAGCGGATCCGGCATAATCTTGTCGGCCTGCGCATGCCGCGCGCCCTGGAGACACTCGATGACGTCATCCAGCAGCTCGAGCGCGGACAGATCAGTGCCATCGAGGCAATCGACATGCTGCTCGCCGAGGAGATCACCTTGCGCGAAAGCCGCCGGATCAAGGCGGCCCTGCAGATGGCCAGGCTGGCCACCATCAAGACCCTGACCGGCTTTGACTTCTCGTTTCAGCCCTCACTGGACCGTAACCGCATCATGGCCCTGGCCGGGCTCGATTTCATAAACCGCCACGAGGTCGTTCATTTCATCGGACAGTCCGGAACCGGCAAAAGTCATCTCGCCGCAGCTCTTGGTGTGGAGGCGATCCGTGCCGGTCGCAGTGTTTACTTCTCGCCCCTTGCTGACATCATCGAGAGCCTGACAAAAGCTGATCGGGAGGGACGTCTGCGCGAGCGCATTCGCTATCTTTGCCGGTCGCAGCTGCTCATCATCGATGAAATCGGGTACCTCACCGTCGGCGCCGCCGCCGGAAACTTATTCTTCCAACTGGTCAACGCCCGATATGAACGTGGCGCCATGATCCTAACCAGCAACCGCGGATTCTCCGAATGGGCTGAAGTCTTCGGCGATCCCGTCGTCGCCACAGCCCTTCTGGATCGCCTCCTGCACCACGCCGTCGTCGTGCATATCGAGGGCGCAAGCTATCGCCTACGTCAGCATGCTGACCTCTTTCCGGAAGCCCTGCGCCCGAAGCCAAATGCAGTGCCGGCTGCCAACACGCCTCGTCGACGCGGACGACCTCCCAAAAACCATGACGCCAATACCCAATAAACAGATGCCGTAACGAAGTAGGGAATTTTACTCCGCCACTTCTGCGGAGGGTTCAACCGCCGTTGACATGCTGTGGGTCTGCGGCAGTGACGGACCGGCCTGAAGTCACGGCTCGCGGCTACCCGCGGTTCCGATGCCGAACCTGCGGGCGGCAGTCCAACGAGCGCAGCGGTGGCGTCCTCAACTGGACCTGCCTGTCCAGCGACATCATCGCCTTCGTATTCTGCCGGCTGCGGTATCGGCTGACGCTGCGCGACCTGAGCGAGATCATGGCGCTGCGTGGGATCGAGGTGAGCTACGAAGCCGTTCGCGACTGGGAGGCTAAGCTGCTTCCTGTGATGGGCGACGAGCTCCGTAAGCGGCGCCGCAACAGGGGACGGCAATCCGGCGCGAGCTGGTTGGTCGACGAGATCTACCTGAAGGTCCGCGGCCAGTGGTGCTACCTCTACCGGGCGGTCGACTAGGACGGGAACCTGATCGACGCGATGCTCAGCGAGCACCGCGACATGAGGGCCGCCAAAGCCTTCTTCCGCTCGGCGCGCGCGGTCACGGGCTTCCAGCCTGACCGGGTGACGACGGACCGCCACGGCTCCTACCCGAGGGCGATCCGCACCGTGGTGGGCGAGGCGGTCCGCCATCGCACCAACGCCTACCTGAACAACCGCCTCGAGCAAGACCATCGCGGCATCGAGGGCAGGATCCGATGTATGCGCGGCTTCAAGAGCCACGATGCCGCCCACCGCTTCTGCCGAGAGCACGGCGAACTCCGCAACCTCCTTCGCCCTCGTCGCCGTCACAACCAAATCGTCTCCGCCTCGCTCCGACGCTTCCGCTTCGCAAAGGGCGCTAAACTTGCGCTCGGGATCAAGCAGAACGCGTGACACCGCAGGCTGTTATGAAGAAAGCTTGGGACGCTGGCGCGAGTGCTGACAGAACCAACTGGCGATCGGGGTCATCGCCAAGCCTGAAGTGTAGCGGTCACCAAAGCTGGCGACGCCTGGGCATCGATCCTCACTTGGGCTCCGTTGACCAGGTCCATGGTAATTGCTGTCGTGTCAGCCGCGGACGCGATGGGTGCTAGCTCGGACAGCAGGACTGCCGGAGCATAGGACATACCCGTCTCAGCCGTGGCGTGTCGTCGCCACTTGTAGATCAGGCTTGTCGAGACTTCGAACTGACGAGAAACATCTGCCACAACAGCGCCGGGCAGGTTCTCGATATGATGCACTCTAATCACCCTATTCTATTTTCTCTGAGCCACTTTCCGTAGCTCAGCTTTTAGCTTTTCGGGCTCGTGGTTTGATTGTCCAGATGGGTTCCCCGAAAAATCTTTTTGCGTGTGACCTTTGAATAGTTGCCCCATCCCCATGCCGCGCTTGTCAAGCAACCGGTACGCGAGCAACTCCTATTTGATCACATATAATCTCAGTTGAGGAAAGAGGTGTCCTAAAGGACACACATTCTCACTCTGAACTAATGCTGAATCGTCGGTTCTACCGACCCTACGCGGGCGACGCCGCAGCCCGGGTGCCAAAAAAGAACGAACCGGGAAGATTCCTGCATTAACCCGCTGTCCGGCGCTTCCTTTGTGTTTCTGGGTGTGATTGTCTCTCAGTTGTAACATGCTGAGCGCCGGACAAAGCTGTGCGGAATAATGAAATCCCACCATCTAGAACTGATGCTAATGGCTGCGGGCGGCCGTTCTTTGCCCGCAGTAGAGTCGCACTACGAAATGCACCGACGTCGGTTTGTAATCAGGCCGCTTTACTCGCAGACGTTGTGTCTGCCTCTGGCGGCCCGCTGTTGAAGGCATTCCGCATCGATCACGTTCTCGGTATAGCGGTGAGCAATCACCGACTGAGGACCCTGTGCCGACTCTCGCCCACCTCAAGGAAAGTGATATCCGAACCGGCCTCAAGAAGGGCGGAAGCATTCGCGGATGCTTTGTCGTCGTCCGCGTCATGCCTAACGCCTATGAGTTCTTGCCGTATATCCGTCCGAGCTGGCAGAGGGCTCATCTGCCTTTGTACACCTGGCGGGGGAAAGGGATTAGGACTTACCGAGATATCGGGAGGTTCATTAACCTTATCCGAGACGAGTTCGGATTTGTCGGGTCGATACACATTCATTTTCCAAGAACGCCTGAACTGGCGCGCTTTAAATTTCTTCTTCCAGAGGACGCTCCACCAGAGGGCACCATCCCGTCGCCGGGTGCCGTCGAGGACTAGCATCCTCGCTCTTGCGAGCACTTTTCTACTCCCCGTCGCCGCGCATGCGGCCTCGCTGCCCCTGCAGGCCTTCTCCCAGCTCGCCACGAGCTGCGCGCCGCATGTCGCGGTCGAGACGCTCGCTGCTGTTGCTCGCACTGAGAGTGGCTTCGATGCGCTGACGCTGCACGACAACAGCACCGGCCGCAGCTACCACCCGACCAGCCGCGACGATGCCATTGCACTTGGCGTCGAGCTGGCAACGGTAGATCGGCATTCGGTTGATTTCGGTCTTATGCAAATCAATGGCGCCAACCTACCACGCTTGGGCTTGTCGATTTCGAATGCGTTCAACCCGTGCCGCAATCTCGCGGCAGCGGATCGGCTGCTGGTGCAGAGCTACACAGCTCCGATAGCCGGCCAGGACACCCAGCCGGCGATCCAGCACGCATTGTCTCGCTACAACACGGGGGATCCGGCGCGCGGTTTGGCAAATGGCTACGTCAGCCGCGTCCAGAAATCGGCTGAGCTGGTAGTGCCGGCACTGCGTGTGCAGGGCGACACGGCGCCAAACCAGCCCGCGACGGTCAGCACTGACGCGCCCGTGCTGGCACAACCGCTGCCGCCCCCGCCGCCAAACTGGGACGTATATGCACGTGCCAAGACTGGCCACGGCCAAGTGCTCGGTGCGTCGTCTGTTCCGGTCAATCCCGTTTCTGTTGCTGCTGCGCCGCCTGCTCCTGCCGGGCCGATGGCTGCGCAACATCCGAACATCGAGGCGATGAACAATGTGCGCTGACCGCGCCGCCGCCTCCACCCGATCGACGGGGAGGGCTGGCCGCCCCGTCGCTGCGTCTCGAACTTGCACGGTGCAAGTCCAGCACGCCCCGCCTGGCCCTGTGCAGCCTTTCTCGGAGCTAACAACGGTATGAACCTAACCACCCGTAACGAGGCGGCAGCCGCCTCGAGCAGTCTCTCATTCGCCGACACTGGCACCCGCCTTCGTTCAGCCGGCAAAAGCCTTGAGGCCCTTGCCGTCAGCCTCAAGGACCATGCAGCACAGTCGCGCGTGGTGATGCCGGGTGCCGTTGCAGCGGCCCTGGTGATCCTGTCCATGCACCCGGCCGCCGCACAGACGGTCACTGCGGGCGGTGCAGGCTCGCTCAACACGTTCCTGACCAACGTGATGAACCTCATCACAGGCACCACGGGTCAGATCATTGCCGTCATCGCCATCGCCCTTGCGGGTGTTGGTGCCATGCTCGGTGCTTTCTCCATTCGCGCCTTCGGCGGAACAGTCCTCGGCTGCGCGATCGTCTTCTCGGCCGCGTGGATCGTCGGCCAGATCACCGGCTCTGCCTGATGGCGCAACGCGGGATCACAGTGGACACGCTGTTTCTCGCCTGCACACGCCCTGCCATGTGGCAGGGCGTGCCCATCGAGGCGGCGTGTCTCAACGCCATGGGCACCGTCATTTTCTTCATCATCATGAAGAATCCTTGTTACATGCTGATCGGCGTCGTCCTGCACTACGTCATCCGCACCCTCATCAGCCGCGACTACAACGTGTTCGGCGTGTTCCGCCTGTGGGTGGATACCAAGGGACTGGCGCGCAATGCCTCCCGTTGGGGCGGCTCATCGGTCAGCCCGCTTCCTCTTCGCCGCGCTCGTTCTGCTCGGGAGGTCCGCATCCATGTTTAAGCTTGCCGCTGCCGCGCGGGAGCGCGAACCGGACACCTACGTGCCGTTCGTCGGCCACGCTGCGCCCGGCACGCTGCTGCTCGATGACGGGTCCAAGCTGGTCATGATCCGCCTGGGCGGCGTCGCCTGGGAAACGGCTGACCCTGAGCTGGTCAACGCCCGCCACGCACAGCGCAACATCCTGTTTCGGAACATCGCGTCCGATCGCCTGGTGCTGGCGACGCATGTCATCCGCTCCATGGCGGACGCCGACGAATACCCGACCGGAGAATGCCGCAGCGGCTTTGCCCGCGAGTTGGATGCAGCCTATCGCGGCCGGCTGCTGGACGGCCGGCTCTACCGCAACGACCTGTTCCTGTCCGTGCTGCTGCGCCCTTCTCAAGCGGGTGGCCAACGCGTGTCCGGCCTGCTCAACCGCCGTCGTCGTGGCGAGCTGAACCGAACGCCCTCGGTGCCCGACATGGAACGGTTGGAAACAACCGTGACAACGCTGATCGCGGGCCTGGCTGAGTACCAGCCCAAGCGGCTCGCCCTGCGCTCGAATGCGCGTGGCGTGGTCTTCTCCGAGATTGCCGAGGCCCTGCGCCTGGTGCTGACTTTGGATCGGATGCCGGTGCCCCTGGTCAACGGGCACCTGGGTGGCGCGATCTATACGGATCGGGTGATCGTCGGACGCGAAGCGATCGAGCTGCGCGCGCCTGGTGGCTCTACCTACGCGGCCGGCTTCGGCCTGCGCGAATATCCTGCCTCCACCTGGCCCGGCATGTTCGATGCCATCCTGGCTGCACCGTATTGCTGCGTGCTCACGCAGACCTTCGCCTTCCTGAACAAGCAGGTGGCGCAGGATAAGATGACCCGCAAGCAGAACCAGATGGCCAACGCCTCCGACAAGGCGGCAAGCCAGGCGGTCGGGCTCTCCGAAGCCGCCGATCTGCTGCAAAGCAACGCCTTCGTTATGGGCGACCACCACCTGACGCTTGTAGCCTTTGCCGATACCCTGCCGGCGCTGTCCGAAGTAGTGGCTCATGCACGCCGCGACCTGGCGGAAAGCGGTGCCGTGGTGACGCGCGAAGATTTGGCCCTCGAGGCCGTTTATTGGGCGCAGCTCCCCGGCAACATGCGGCTGCGCTCGCGGCCCGGAGCAATCAACAGCCGCAATTTCGCGGCCATGGCGTCACTGCACAATTATCCGCCTGGGCCAGCCCGCGGGCACTGGGGCGAGCCGCTGACGGTGTTCCGCACTACGGGCGGCACGCCCTACCGTTTTCACCTTCACGCCTCTACGGCGACAGTGACCGACCTTGGCAATATCTTCATCGCCGGCCCGTCCGGCTCCGGCAAAACGTTATGGGTGTTGTTCACCCTGGCGCTCGCCGAGAAGCACGGCGCAACCGTGGTCTATTTCGACAAGGACCGGGGCGGGGAGATCCTCGCCCGTGCCCTCGGCGGCTCTTACCTCGTGCTGCCGTCCGGCCAACCATCTGGCTTGGCACCGCTCAAGGCGCTCGATGCCGCGCCCGGCAATCTGGTGTTCCTCAAGCAGCTCATCACCGGCCTGATCACCGCCGATGGCGTCGAGCTGCCGCCTGACATGGACCGCAGGCTTGACCAGGGCTTGCGCCAGGTCATGTCCCTCCCGCCCAAGCATCGGTCCCTGGGCGAGCTGCGCGCCTTTCTGGGACAAGCAGATGCCAATGGGCCAGGTGCCCGGCTTGAGAAGTGGTGCCAGGGCGGATCGCTCGGCTGGGTGCTGGACAACGACACCGACGACGTGCGCCTCGATGCCTCTTTTCTCGGCTTCGACATGACCGCCGTACTGGACGATCCGCGCACGCGCGGGCCGATGATGGCGTACCTGTTCCACCGCGTTGAGTCGCTGCTTGACGGTCGCCGCATGATCGTCGCGATCGACGAGTTCTGGAAGGCGCTCGCGGACGAGGCGTTCCGTGATCTGGTCAACGACAAGCTCAAGACCATCCGCAAGCTCAACGGCGTGGTGATCCTGGCGACGCAGAGCCCGCGTGATGCACTCAATAGCCCGATCGCCCACTCGATTATCGAGCAGTGCCCGACGCAGATTTTCATGCCGAACGACAAGGCGGATGAGGCGGACTACCGAACCGGCTTCAAGCTGACCGAAGGCGAGTTCGAGGCCGTCAGCCAGGATTTGGTTCAGGCCGGCCCGGATGGCGGGCGGCGCTTCCTGCTCAAGCAGGGCAACGCCTCGGTGGCATGCGAGCTGAACCTATCCGGCCTCGATGACATGCGCGCCGTGCTGTCCGGCACGAAAAGCACGGTGGCGCTGATGGAACAGTTGATCCGTGAGCTGGGGCCGGAGCCGGACGTCTGGCTACCGGTCTTCCGGCGGAGCTACCGCCAGGCGGCGGCATGATGATGGGCAGGAGGGAAGAAACGATGCGAAGCATACTCGTGGCAGGTTTCGGCGCTGTGGCGCTGTTCGCGTCCAGCGCGGCGCACGCAGAATTGCCGGTGATTGACGGTGCCAACCTGGTCAACACCGCCAAAACGGTCGTGCAGGGCGCGCAGCAGATTTCGCAGCTTGCACAGCAGCTTGAGAGCATGAAGCAGCAGTTGGCCACGGCGCAGCAGACATATGAGTCACTGACGCATGCACCGACCGGCGCCTTGGGGTCTTTCAGCAGCCAGTTCAACGTGACCGCGCTTCGCAACGTCCTGCCTCAAGGGGCGACGACCCTTGGGCCGGTCCTGAACGGCACGAACCTGGGCGCTATGGGCTCCATGGGGCAGCAGTATGCGAACCAGAACCGCATCTATCAGCCGCAGGCGAACGACTTTGCGGCGCAGCAGATGACAACGAACGCCAACTCCATCGCAGGAGTGCAGGCGCTAGCGAATCAACTGTTCTTCTCGGCGTCGCAGCACATCAACGTCATCCAGTCGCTGGAAGGCGAGCTGACGACTGCCCCGGACACAAAAACCGTGGGCGACATACAGGCCCGCATGGCGACCGAGCAAACCTACATCGCTGCTCAACAGGTCCAGGCGCAGTCGGTGCAGACCTGGCAGGCCGCGCAAGTCCGTAACGTCGAGGAACAGAACACCGAGGCGCAGCGGCAGAACATTGATGACGTGCTGGCGCAGGATGCGTCCAGCTCGAACGGGAGCTAAGCCCATGCGTCCAATCCCCTTGAACCTCCCCACTGTGGGGAGGGCTTCTGTCCTCCTGCTTCCCATGATCCTGGCGCTGCCAGCGTGGGCGCAGTCTGTTCCACCCGAGGCACAGCGCACCGTGGAATTCTACGTGCAGCATCCTTCGCTGCGCTCCCGCGTGAATAGCGCCTGCCTCAACGATCCCGGGCATCTACGGAACGCAGCCGACTGCTGGAACGCGCATAACGCCGATCTGCAAGCCACAGCGCGCGAGACGCACCGGATGGCCGGTGACACCAGCAATCCTGACACTCAAGCTTATTGGGACAAAAGACCTAACGAGCGGAAGTTTAAGGTCAACATCTGTAAGAACATGCCGATTGACCATCAAATCAAGGCTGGCTGTGGTCCTGCACAAAAATCAATGCTCACGGCACAGCAACGCGGTAGCTGATTGTAGATGGATAGCGGCAGATGAACTCACTGAACGGGACGGCCGTCTTTAGCTATATCCAGAACCTGATCGAGACGCCGTTACTCGACAGCCTTGGAATGCTCATGACTGCGCTGGTTGCTTATGCTGCCGCGCCCGTTCAAACGGCTGTCGTGATCTATATTGCCCTGACCGGCATCCTGATTTTGCGTGGCCATGCGAGCGAGGGTATCGGCAGCCTGGTTAGCCGGGCCATCAAGCTGAGCATCGTCGTCTGGTTTGCAACCAATGGCGGTGAGTATGCCACCTGGCTGAATGACTTCTTCCTAGTCAGCCTTCCCAACGACGTAACTCGAGCGGTGTCGTCCTCGATGGCGGGCGGCACCGCCATTAGCGCTAACTCGTTTGATATCCTGCTGCTTAAGTCTTTTGATTCCGGGCTCCAAGTCTGGAAATTGCTGCACTGGTATGACATTGGCGAAAAGGCGTTTGTCATCCTGTTTTGGGCCGTTTCGATCATGGCCTGCGTAGTGATGTTTGCGATCTGGGCTATCTCGCACATCAGTCTTGGAGTGTTTGTCGCGCTCGGTCCGTTGATGCTGCCGCTTGTGTTGTTTCCCGTAACCAAGCCGATCTTCGAGCGGTGGATCGGCGCGATGATTTCGGCCGTAATTGTCCAAGTCGTCACCGTGATTCTGCTGACCATCACGTTGCAGGTCGAGGCAATGCTTGTGGCGCAGCTCGCCGGCTACACCGGAACAAATCCATTCGAGCAAATCCGTATTCTGGTAGCAGCGTGTGCGTTCTTTGCCTTCGCCACTCTGCTCGCCTTTCAAATTCCCGGCTTCGGGACTGCCCTGGCAGGCGGGCTGCACTTTCATACCGGAGCCATTGCCCGTGCGACGCTCGGCGTTGCAACCGGTGGCGCGTCTGAGCTGGCGCGCAAGGCCGGCGCCATGAGCCAGCAGGCCGACAAAGCCGTGATGGGTGGCGTCCGCACTGTCTATCAGCGCATCCGCCCCTCAACCGGCGGCTCTCTCTCCAAGGCTTCCACACCCCGGCGCTAAGCCGGCTTCTCGGCCTCATAGCTAGGAGTCCGCCCGGATTCCGTCTCGACAAAGGAACGAAACGTGATTCTTCGCCGTCTTGCCTTGGCTCTGCTGCTCGCACTGGCGGTCGCCGCGTGCGACGGTCGCCCCCTTCCAGTCGCATCCGGCCCGGTGCGCCAGCTCAATGTCGGCCAATGGACGCCCGGTCCGAATGACCTGGCTGCGCCGCCTGTCATGCCTGCCACCGACAACGGAGGCCGCACATGAACGCGATTTCCAAGCGCATCCCTGTCGGTGCCTTCCAGGCCCGACCGGTCTCGAACGATCCCGATCTGCTGGACGCCTATTTCAAGCAGGTTGCGAGCTACGAGGGCGATCGCCTCAAGGCGGCGCAACGGAGCACCCGCCTGGCGTGGACTATTGCCGCTGCGACCGGCATCGTCGCTGCCACGGCCTGCATCGCGGTCGCGAGCCTTACGCCGCTCAAGACCGTCGTGCCGGTCGTGTTCCGCGTGGACAGCACCACCGGCATGGTCGATCGGGTCTATGACGTGCGCGGTGGCGAGCTGGCCGCCACCGAAGCCGAGCGCCGTTATTTCCTCTGGCAATACGTACTGCATCGCCAGGGCTACAACTACGCCGAAGCGCAACGCGACTTCGATGTGGTCAACCTCATGTCCACGGCGGACGTGCAGCAACTATACGCCGATTGGTTCAAGGGCTCGAACCCGCAAAGCCCGCAAGTCTTGCTTGGCCGGGGCGGTAGCTCCACCCTGAATTGGGTATCCACCTCGTTCCTTGGCCCCAAGCTGGCGCAAGTCCGTTTCACCCAGCAGGAGCGCAAGGGCGGTGCGCTGCTGTCAGCAAAGCACATGGTCGCGACGATCGGCTTCGACTTCGCGTCAGGCCCAATCAGCGGCAGCGCTATCAACGTCAATCCGGACGGCTTCCTCGTCACCAGCTTCCATGTCGATCAGGAGAGCGCGCAATGAGGCGCAGCATCGTCCTGGCCCTGCTCACGAGCTGCGCGCTCGCCAGCCCGGCCCTCGCTGTCCAAACCCCGCACGCTGGCCGCTATGACTCCCGCGTGCGGGTCGTCGCCTACAACCCGATGAACGTCGTGCGGGTAATCGGCGGCACCTTCGCCAGCACCGAAATCATGTTCGCGCCTGGCGAGACCATCACACAGATTGCCATTGGCGATGCGGACGGCTGGCTCGCGGCCCCGACCGGCAATCTCCTGTTTCTCAAGCCAACCGAGGTTCGTGCTCCCACGAACGCCCAAGTGGTGACCAAGCGGCCGGATGGCTCCGTCCGCTCCTACCAGTTCGAGCTTGTGGCCCATGCCGGCACAGTCGATCACCCCGCCGAGGGCGCACAATTCGCCATCAACTTCATCTATCCCGCCGATGCGAGACAGGCGGCCGCCGACGCCGAGCACAAGCGGCAAGCGAACACCGATGAGCTGGTGGCGCAGAACCGGCTTGCTGTGGATTTCTATTATGGCCCGCGAAACTGGCGCTACACGGCGCAAGGGTCTACCGCGATCCAGCCGCTTGCAGTCAGCGACAATGGCCGGCTGACTGCCTTCCGCTTCCCCGGCAACATGACCCTGCCGACCATCTACACGGTCGGGCCGGACGGGCAGGAAACCATCGTCCCCTACACCATGCACGGCGACCTGGCCGTGGTGTCGGTCACGGCGCGCGAGTTCCGGTTGCGCTACGGCGAGGACGTGCTTCGCGTGTTCAACCTGGCCTTTGATCCGATCGGCCAGAACCCCGGCACCGGCACCACGGACGCCGGCATCGTTCGCACCGTGCGGGGGACCGGATGATGAGTGGTCAGGTGCCGCAGAACCCGGTCGAGCCGCAGGCCGCGCCGGAAGGCCCGATCCTGGCCGGCGAGCGCCACGTCTCCGACGTTGCCGGCAAGTCCAGTTTCAGCCGCAAGAGAGGGGCCGTTCTTCTCGCCTGCGCGACCGGTGCCGCGGTGGCCTTCATTCTGATCCGGCCGCAGCATAAGCATGTCGATCCGAATGCGATCTCGGCCGACAGGCTCCAGGTGCGCCAGGTCACGCGCTACGAACCGGCGTTACCACCCGAGGCCGTCACCCCTGCCACCTACAGGGTGCCGACGCCTTCTGTCACGGCTCCAACGCTGCCGGTCGATAACGGCGCGGCGGCTCCATCCTTCATGCAACTCGGCAACAAGCAGCCGGTCGATCCGCTGGCCAAGGCCCGTCATGCCGGCCTGTTTGTTTATACCGGCGGCAATGGCAGCGGCGGCGCCGGGCTTGGTGGACAGGAAGGAGGGCCGGCAACCCTTGGGGCGGCCGGGCCGAACGAGCTGGCGGCCAAGCTCCAGGCGACGCCGATCACCAGCGTCACCGCGACCGTGCTGCAACACCAGCCGTATCTGCTGACACAAGGCACAGTGATCGGCTGCGTGCTGCAAACCGCCCTGGATAGCACCCTGCCCGGTTTCACCACCTGCATCATTCCGCAGGACGTGATTGGCAAGAGCGGCATCACCCTGCTCGATCGGGGCACCAAGATCGTAGGCGAGTACCACGGCGGCATGACGCAGGGTCAGAACCGGCTCTTTGTTCTGTGGACCCGCGCGGAGACGCCTGCCGGTGTCATCATCAACCTCGATAGTCCGGCCGCTGATCCACTCGGCCGGGCCGGCTTCGACGGCACCGTGGAAACGCATTTCTGGCAGCGGTTTGGCGGCGCCCTCATGCTTTCGCTTGTCCAGGGCGGCATCCAGGCCGGCGTGTCGTCGGTTTCTCCGAACGGCTCGAACTACATCAACACCGGCAACGTGAGCAGCGTTGCCAGCACAAGCCTCGACAACAGCATCAACATCCGACCGACCTTGCGAAAGAACCAGGGCGAGCTGGTCAGCATCTTCGTCGCCCGCGATCTGGATTTCTCCACCGTCTATCAGGTCACCACCGCCTACAGCCCGCCGATGGATCTGACCGGAGCCGGCCGATGAGGCGCGGCGAGCGCACCTTGCGCCTCATGCTCGCGCCAATCGCGCCCGAGCTGGCCGATGACAGCGTGACGGAAGTCGTCATCAACCGGCCGGGCGAGGTCGGGATCGAGCGTCGCGCCGGCTGGACTTGGCGCGACGTGCCGGAGCTGACGTTCGATCGGCTCGATGGCATCGCCGTGCTGTGTGCCGCCATGTCGTCACAGGACGTAGGACCGGAACGCCCGCTATGCGGTTCGATGCTGCCGGACGGGCAGCGTGTACAGATATGCCGCCCGCCCGCTGTGGCGGCCGGAACGATCAGCCTCACGATCCGCCGCCCGAACAGCTTTGCGCCGTCTCTAGCCGATCTCGAGAACGGCGGATTGTTCACTCATACCGAGGCCGCGCAGTTTCGCTCCCATCCCGCCGACGATGAGCTGTGCGAGCTGCACCATGCCAAGAACTGGCGGAAATTCTGTGCCTTAGCGGTGCGATCCCACAAAACCGCGATCATCAGCGGCGACACCGGGTCCGGCAAAACCACCGTCGCAAAGGCGTTGATTCAGGAAATCCCCGATTACGAACGCTTGGTCACGATCGAGGACACCGCCGAGTTCAACCTGACACGGCGCAACGTCGTGCCGCTGTTCTACTCCAAAGGGGATCAGGGGCTCGCCAAGGTCCGGTCCGAGGAACTGATCGAGGCGGGGCTGCGGATGCGGCCCGATCGCGTGCTGATGCAGGAGCTGCGTGACGGCGCGGCCTTCTCGTTCATCCGTGGCGTTGCGGCAGGCCATCCCGGCTCCATCACCACACTGCACGCCGGCAGCGCGGCCGGCGCGTTCGACGCGCTGCGCCTCATGGTTAAGCAGCATGACGCCGGCAAGCACCTGGCAGACGCCGACGTGCGCGCCTTCCTGCTCCAGCTCGTGGATGTGGTGATCCATTGCGAGAAGCGGCGGGACGGAAGCCGGGGCATCCGTGAGGTCTGGTTCGATCCCGCCGCCAAGCTCAGCCGTCCCGGCCCTGCCCTTGCTGCCGAATAGAGGCGACCATGATTGATCTGTCCGACTGGCCGCTTGCCGCAAAAGCGGCCCTTGCCACCCTGGGCGCTGCGACGCTCGTCGCAGTCTGGTCCGTGCTGGCGTCTACGATCTTCCTGACCGGAACAGGGATGATCGGACAGCACCATGGCGTGCCGTTTACAGACTGGTGGCTGTATTGGTGGTTCTACGGCTTCCACCATCCCACAGTCGGCTTGTGGCTCAAGCTCTCGGCTGGCTTGGCGGTCGGTGTGCCGCTGCTGCTGGTCGTGGTCGGCATCGCCCGCAAGGGCATGCCAGGCAGCAAGCGCGAGCTGCATGGTGAGACAAGGTGGGCGCGGCCGGGTGAGCTAGCTGCCAATGACTTCTTTGCCAAGTTTGCCGGTCTGTACGTCGGGCGTTCGGCTCGTGGACGTTATGTCCGGTTCGGCGGGCCGGAGCATGTCGCGTGCTATGCCCCGACCCGATCCGGTAAAGGCGTCGGCTTGGTGATCCCTAATTGCCTTCTCTACGAAGGCAGCCTGGTCTGTCTGGACGTGAAAAAAGAGAACTGGGCGGCCTCGTCCGGCATCCGCAAGGAAGTCGGCCAAAAGGTGTTCCTGTTTGATCCGCTTGCACCTGACGGGCGCACAGCCCGCTATAATCCGATGACCTACGTGCGACGCGGCACGCTCGACGCCTTCGAGGATATCCAGCGCATCGCGCAAATGATCTTCCCCCATGTTTCGGGGGATCAAGCGTTCTGGACGGACTCTGCGCGCTCTGCGTTCGTCGGCGCCGCCAGCTTCATCGCGGAAACGCCGGAGCTGCCGCTGACCATTGGCGAGGTGCTCCGCCTACTATCCAGCGTGGATAGCGCGCCCATCATGATCCAGCGCATCGAGGCTCGCCGGATCGCGGGCAATCCTTACACCGAAGCCACGGTGAAGGCGCTTGAGGATTATCTCAAAGGCTCGGCCGATCTGGTCAACAGCATCCGCAAAACCATTACTGCCAAGCTCTCGCTTTGGTTCAACCCACGGATCGACGCCGCCACGGCCGAAAGCGATTTCGATCTTCGCGAGCTGCGAAACTCTCTGCATGCAATCTATGTCGGGGTCACACCGGATAATATTGCCCGCCTCCGGCCTCTGTTGGCGCTGTTCTTTCAACAACTCGTTGACCTGACCGTACGGACACTTCCCCAATTTGATCCAAAAGCGAAACACCAAGTCCTGGTCCTGTTGGATGAGTTCCCTTTGCTTGGTCCGATGCCTATTCTTGCGGACGCTTTTGCATTTGTTGCAGGCTATAACATGCGGCTTATGCTAATCATGCAGAGCAAGGCACAGCTACGGGATAAAGACCTGTATGGCCCCGATAAGGCTGCGGCGATGTTGGATAACTGCGGCATTGAGGTCATTTTTGGAACCAAGGATTTGCAGCTCACTAAGGAGCTGAGCGAGCGCATGGGCTTTGATACAGTCGAAAGCTACAGCCAATCCGGCCCGCGATTCTGGCGTGCATTCAGAGGTAAAAACGTCAACGTCTCTGAAAGCGACAAGGGGCGTGCTCTCCTGCTGCCGCAGGAAGTCGCGCGCCTCAAGTCGCAAGACGCAATTATTGTTCGGCCAGGTATGTATCCTATCAGGGTCAAGCGTATTCGTTATTTCAAGGAACGGCTGTTTAACCGGTTGCTCCGCAAGGCGCCGATCATCGAGCCGATCGAGGTTGTGGTGCGGATGGATCAGGGCACCGGCTTCCATCCGCCGAGCGCGGCTGCTGGCGCCAGTCCTAGCGCTGCCAAGATCGAGGGAGTCAGTGCGACACCGACCGCACCAGCGCCGGCCGAAAAAGCTGCCGGCAAGGGGAAAGCGAAAGCCAAGAAGGCTGTTGACGAGACGGGCGAGGATTCGAGCACCAGCCCCGCTTTTGGTCCAATCGTTCATCCTGTCCAAAGCCAGGCAGCTCCCGCAGCTCCGGCGCCGTCAACCGCTGAGATACCCGTGCTTCGTCCCTTCCAGGCGAACGGCCTGATTGCCGGCTTGATGGGGGCGGACGTGGACCTGAGCCAGTACGCCACGAAGGACGGCAAGGCGAAACTCGCCGCGATCCTTGATGGAGTGCCGACCGTCGAATCTCTGAACCGAGGAAGGGGCATCCCAGCCGAATGACCATGAACACGCAATGGAACAACGTGGACGTGCTGATACCGCGTCGTATCCACGACGCTCGAAACGCCGCCATGTCGGCGGCCCGTTTCGACTTAACTGCCTTGATCGAGGCGCTACCCGTCGCCTCGATCACTCTTTCAGCCGCGTCGCTCGCTGACGCGGATGCGGAACAGGGACGCGAATGGCTCGCGGCCGTAATCCGCGCCCTTCCCACACAAGGAAATATGGAGCCTGAACATGGCGTTGCTTGACCGATTGAAAGACGCGACCAAGCCCACGAACACGATCGAAGCAGTGCAGCAGCAAGGTCAGGCGACACCGCCAGACTTGCACCGTGCAAGTCCAGCCCAGGCGCCAGTGGCGCCTGTAGCGGAAGCTAGGAAGGCAGGGAACGAGGCCAAGGCCCCTGCCTACGCAACGGAGCCGGAAGCGATCAGCCGGGCCTACTATGTCGAGGACCGTGGTTCCGAACGCCGCTACTTCGACGATTACAAGAAAACTGCCCTAGCGATCCGCTCCGATGACACCAGCATCAATAGCAAACGGGAGGATCTGAACACGATCCGCGCGATGCTGACCATGGCCGAAAGTCGGGGTTGGCAGGAGGTCAAGGTCAACGGCTCTGCCGAGTTCAAGCGTGAAGCCTGGATCGAAGCTGCAACGCGCGGCATCACCGCACAGGGCTATAAAGCCAGCGATATAGACCGGCAGGAAGCCGATCGCCGCCGCAAGGAGCAAGGCCAGGCGACCAGCCAGACACCGCAGAAGCCGGAAACGAATGAAATCCGGCAAGCAACGGTGCAGCCATCGTCTGCTCTATCCCCTGCCCCCTCAAGCCCTGTGATGGCTACGCCGACGCCACAAGGCCCGGTCCAGCAGGTGCCTTCTTCCGAGAAGCCGACCCCTGCCTCGTCCATCCAGCCGGAATCCAGCAACAAGCAGGCACCCAATGCCGCTACTCCTGCACAACAGGAGGCAACGCCGACACGGGCCGATCACCGCAAGGCACTTCGTGAGGCAACTGCCGAACTGTCGCAGGACGGCCGGCTCATGCTTGCGGCGGTGTCCGAGAAGATCGACCGCGAGATGAACAAGATGAACAACGACGGCAAATCCGAGTTGAAAGCTTATTTTGCGACTGAGCTGGTCAAGAAAGAAAAGTCCGAAGGACCGGTTGTACTCTCTACGGACCTGAAACGAGCGGCCACTGCACCGGAACCAATCCCGCAGCAGAAGGCGCCTGAGCCGGAGCGTCAGCCGGAACGTCATATGGAGCCAGAGGAACCCCATCGCACTCGTAGCCGGTAGGCCCGCTGAATGAATGATGAAGAAGTCTGGCGCCTCCCAAACAAAGGGAAGGGCCAGGACGTGAAGATCGGGGGGAGCAGGGCAACTCGCTCCCCTTCCCTTTCGTCAGCCGCGAAAGCCAGGCTGCAACGGATCGCGAAGCATACACCCGAGGTCATGGTAAAGGTCACCGGGCGATCGCGCGGGCTTGTCCACCTCAAGCAGCACCTCGACTACATCACGCGCAATGGACGGCTCCTGGGCGAGACGCAGGATGGATCCAAAATTACCACCCGCGCCGACGTGCGAGGGCTGCACGATGACTGGCTGGCGGCAAATGCCCTGACGGAACGCAGCAAACCAAACCCGGCAGCCGCGCAGTCGGTAGGCGTGATCCTCTCGATGCCAGCGGGCACTCCACCCGACCGGCTCCATGAGGCAGCACGTACCTGGGCGCGCGAGAGTCTGCCGAACAACGACTGGTTGATGGTCCGGCATGAGGACAAGGACCATCCGCACGTCCATGTCACTGTCAGAGCTGTAGGGTATGACGGGCGACGCCTTGTGACCGGCCCGGCCGATTTACAGAGATGGCGGGAGACGTTCGCACGCGAGTTGCGGCGACATGGGATCGAGGCTGAGGCAACTCCAAGACAAGCGCGTGGCGCTGTACGGCGAAATGACGGCCCCGCACTTCATAGACTAGCAGGACGCGGGATCGAAGCGAACGTCATAAGACGTCAGACGATAGAAGCAAGCCGCGATGCCGATCCCAAACGGCCACGTAAAGATGCGGCGTGGGAAGGCAAGGTCCAGCAGCGACAGCAAAACATCCGCGATACCTACCTAGTACATGCAGCGACCTTAGACGACGGCGATAAAGCCGATCAGCGGCTGGCCAGTGATCTTCGATCCTTTGTAGCGGGGATGCCCGTGCCTCTTAATCGCCGCCAAGCTATGGCGGCCAACCTGCGTGCCGCACAGAAGTTTTCTGAGCAAAAGGACCACTATTCGGTTGAGGACACCACTACCCGATGCATACCAACACTACCTGTCAAAATCAGCCGTGAAGCCAATCCGATTCAAGAGCCTCGGCCAGAAGAACCACGCAGGCCGCGATAGTTGTAGGGACGATCACGCTTCAAGGTTACTCGTGTTCATTTGCAAGAAGACAGAGAGACCGCCGCTGCGACCCTTTCGTATAAAAGCCTAATTACCAATCTTCCCCCTACAGGTCGGGGGTCGAGTAGCAACGGAACCGAAAGTTCGATTCGGCAGAAAGCCTAAGAGCGCCTTTCAAAACCTCTTCTGCAGCGTGTTGAAGCAGATCAATGAGCAGGCGAGAGCGGTGAATGCGTGGTGGATATCGCTTCTGCGCTCGTAGCGCGTGACGAGCCGGCGGTAGCGGTTGATCCACGCGAAGGTCCGCTCGATGACCCACCTGTGTCGGCCCAGCTTCTCGCTGGTCTCGACGCCGCGCCGGGCGATGCGGGGTGAGATCCCACGGCGGCGGCAGGCCTGGCGGCAACGTCGGTGATCGTAGGCCTTGTCGGCGTGCAGCTTGTCCGGCCGGTGTCGTGCCCGGCCCGGCTTGCCGCCGATCGGCAGGATGCTGTCGAGCAGTTCCTCGAACGGCATGCTGTCGTTGGTGTTGGCGCCGGTCAGTATGAAGGCGAGCGGGATGCCGCTCCGGTCCGTGACGAGATGGCGTTTCGTGCCGAGCCTGCCTCGATCGGTCGGGTTTGGCCCTGTCTTGTCGCCCCCCTTTTTGCAGCCAGCGATGCGCTGTCCAGGCAGGCCCGGCTCCAGTCGATCCGGTCGGCCGCCCGCAGCCGACGCAGCAGTTCGCGGTGCAGTGCATCCCACACGCCCGCCTCTTGCCAATCCCGCAAGCGACGCCAGCACGTGATGCCCGAGCCGCACCCCACCTCAAGCGGTAGCATCTCCCACTGGATGCCGCTCCGTAGCACGAACAGGATCCCGGTCAGCGCCGCCCGATCCGGTACCCGCGGCCTACCGCCCCGCGGTCGTGGCGGAGGCACGGGCAGCAACGGCTCGATGATCGACCAGAGGGCGTCGGAGACGAGAGGAGAAGCCATGTCTCCTCATGAATCAGATCGCCGGGCAGTACAAGGTTTTGAAAGGCGCTCTAAGGCGGATGGGTTTGCTGGCTGTTGATTGATGCACGACTAGATGGGCAGCAGGGTCGCGTTCTCTCTATGGTCCGCCCATGGAGACATCCCTCTGCATCAAACGACCGTTTGTTGTATCCGGCGCTGACGGCAATGACCGCTTTGCGCCAATTCCGTTGAAAAAGGCCTTTGTTAGCGGGCGAGCCTTCGTCCAGCTTTTTAAGTTTTGAGGGCGTGAGGTGCCGTGACCGGTCAGCCGGGCACCGGCTGCGCTGATATCGGGATCAGCTTGGCGAGTTTGCGGAGGTTCTGAGCGCTTGCTGCGAGGAGAAACTCATCTCTGGCCCCGTTTGGTCCTCGGAGCCGGAGCCGATCGAGCTTTAGGATGCGCTTGATGTGGGCGAACAGCATTTCCACCTTCTTTCGCTCGCGCCTTGAGACGACGTAGGCATCGGTATGCGAGATGTCGCGCGCCATGTCGCGAGCTCCCTCGTGGATCGAACGGGGGATCTTGCGAGCGGGCTGTCCAGGACAGCATCGCGGCTTGAGGTTACAGCCATCGCAGTCGCGCTTGGCGGCGCGGTAGCGCATGAAGCCGTCGTTGTGAACGCCAGATCGGGGCGTGGCGTAGTCCCGCCTGAACTGCGACAACTCCTTCCCGGCCGGGCAAACATAGCAGTCCCGGGCATGGTCATAGGTGAAGTCGGACCGCGAGAACGTACCGTCGCTCCGTCCAGCCTTGTCGAATACCGGGACGTGCGGCTCGATGCCGCGCTCATGCACCAGCCAGGCTAGGTTGTTCGCGTCTCCGTAGCCGGTGTCGGCTGCAAGCCGTTCCGGCCATAGCCCGAACCGGTCACGGGTCCGGTCAAGCATGACCCGTTATGCGGTGACTTCAGCCTGACGCACGGCGGTCGTCGCCTCGACGTCCACGATCACAGCGTGTTCGAGATCGATCAGGTAGTTGGTGCAGTAGGCAAAGAACGCCAGGCCGCCGCCCGCACCGGTCCAGCGCGATGCGGGGTCAGAGTTCGAGATGAACTTCGGGATGACCGGGGTCGCTGCGCCGAAAGCTGCATCGTCGAGGACGTCCAAATATTCGCGCACGGCGCGGCCAGCTACCTCAGGTGGAAGGCCTTGGTCGCCCCGCACCGAGTTGCCACGATTGGCGTCGGCCCTGATCATGCTGGCGTCGACCGCAAAGCCCTCGCCGGCAACGATGCCCTCCGCCATGCAGCGCTCCACGGTCGCCTCGAACAGCCGCCGCAGCAGATCGCTGTCACGGAAACGGCCGTGGCGGTTCTTGGAGAAGGTGGAGTGATCCGGCACCCGGCCATCAAGGCCGAGGCGGCAGAACCATCGGTAGGCGAGGTTCAGATGGACTTCATCACAGAGCCGCCGTTCCGAACGAATGCCGCAGCAATACCCCACGAGCAGCATGCGGATCATCAGCTCGGGATCGATCGAGGGGCGTCCGATCGCGCTGTAGAACGGCTCCAGATGCCGCCGGATATCGCTCAGTTCAACAAAACGATCGATGGAACGAAGCAGATGATCGGCCGGCACATGGTCATCGAGGTCGAACCCATAGAACAGGGCCTCCTGTCGAACTTGCCGCTCGCCCATCATTGCCCAGCCCTCCATGCCAAAAGAAATGAATCAGCTTACGACCACTTACTCAACGGCCTTTTTCAACGGAATTCGCCCGAAGCCGACGTTGACGGAGCAATGCCCGCTCCCTCAAACCGGACATCGCTTGAGCCTGCGTGAGGGCTCGAGGGGTGTTATGTACTTCCTCAACGCTCGATTCATGCCGGAAGGCATGACGTATGCCTGCAAGTCGTATCTTTCTGATGTCGTAGGCAAGCGAGTGGACATCGTCACTAATGGTTGGCGCTAGAGCATGAAGTTGGACGTTGAAGTAGAGGAAAGCACCCGAGATAAGGCGCCTCGGTCGCGGTCGGAGGCCCAGATCCGCGATGCGTTCTCCGCGGCGACGGCAAGGTTCGACCAAGCTATTAGGAAGGCGAGCCGGCGGTCAGTGGGAGCGTCTGGGATCCAGTCCCCGACGAACCAGCATTACTGGGCCTCGGTGCTCTTCACGCGCCTCGTCGTGACCGCGATGAGCGTCCGCCGGCTCTTGCCAAAGTGGAAGGCGGAGGCTCACTGCGACTTCAGCGCGGTCGCGTCGCTCACCCGAAATCTCGCGGAGTGCTACCTCTTCTACTTCTTCCTCTGCATCGACGACGTTCCCCAAGTTGAGAAGGATGCGCGCATCATCCTGCTTAACCTTCATGATGACGGCACGCGAACGAAGCTAATGGCGGAGATCGACGACTCCGAGAAGGACGCTGAGACCATCGCAGCGAGGGCGGTCGTCCGTGCAGATCTCGCGGAGAAATTCTATACGAACGCGCACTTGGCCGCCTTGCCGGAACGGCGGCAGAAGGAACTGCTCCGCGGCGAGAAGACGCCGTTCGTGCAGGATGACGTGATCGACCGTACGTCCTTAGACAAGGCAAATTTCAGGATACTCTACAGGCTATTCAGCGCCCACACGCACACCGGGCCGATCTCCTTCTACCGGATGGCAGAGCACGGGCGGGGCCACGGTGTGGCGAACTCGCACGACGCGCGATACATCTGTCACGCGGTCAATTTCGCGACCGACATCCTGGAACGGGCGAGCGACGATCTGATCGCGCTGTTCCCTGACGCGGATGAGCGCGGGAACAGGATTAAGTCGGGAGAGCTGCGAAACCGACCTCGCCGTACCGGGCGTGGAAAGCGGTGAAGCTGAGCAACCCGGCAGTGCGCGATTATCGCCATTGCCAAGTCCAGCGGCGCTTCCATCTGCTGACCCTCCGCTTCATGCCCGTTCACTCCTCCAGCTCTGATATGGCCATGGGAGCAAAGGTCCGCTATTCGCGCCCGGGCACCTGAAAGCCGCCCGACCGCAAACGGCCAGGGACGACAGTTGGCGGTGCACTGAGTGCCCTGGATGCACCTGCCACGCGCTGCCTGATTGGCCACTTACAGCGCGTCATACCGCCGGTCATGGTCTTGGCATTAGGTTCATCCTGAGACAGGATCTGTGCATGATGAGCGGGCCAAACCATCCAGAACAGCAGCAGGAGCTGCTCGATCGACTCTGCGCATACCTGCGGGAGCGTTTCTCGTGCGAGACCGTTATCCTTTATGGCTCCCGCGCACGAGGAGACTGGGACCACGCGAGCGATATCGACGTGATTGCTTTTGGTAACGCGGGCGAGACACCGCACATCGCTCATCGGTGGGAAGACCTCTTCCTTGATTTGTTTCTCTACCCTCCGCGTACGAGCCCAACCTCGGATTGGCTACGGATCAACGACGGTCAGGTGCTGTTCCAAAATGAGACCGACGGAGACGACGCTCTAGCGACAACCAGGGCCATGTTTTCGTTGGGCCCAGAGCAAATGAGCGAAGCCGACCGTCAAACAACGAAACTGTGGCTAGATAAGATGCTCAGTCGCGCGGAGAAGGGCGACGCTGAAGGAGATTACCGGCGACACTGGTTGCTTAAAGAGATGCTCGAGATCTACTTCAACCTTCGGGGTAGATGGTATCTCGGACCCAAGAAGAGCTTCGCTGTCTTGCGAGACGAGTCCCCTACTCATTTCGACCTTTTGCGCCGAGCCATTGCACCAGACGCCGGTCTGACAGAGCTGCGCGCTGCCATCGAAGTCGTGAAAGGACCGGGCTGAGCGCCTAGGCGCTAGGACGACGAGCGGCCGTCCGCCTTGATGTCCCGTGTCCGCTTCCAGCTCTGCGACCCCAAAAGCGGACGAGCTGCTTCCGGCCATTTCCAGTCCCGTGGCTGATCCATAAGAAGCCATACTATCTGGCCGCCGCCCCTATGCCTTCCGAGACAGGGCGAGTTGCTGCCTGCAACGCAAACGCGAGAATATCGGTATCCATCTGGTCGGTAAGAGTCTCATTCAGGCCGGGCCCGTGCCCCATATCGTCCGAGGACCACAGTCGGATTGGGGGGCCGCCGGTGGCCTGCGCCGCCTGCATACGAGCGACCATCTTTGCTCCCGAAGCAGGCGGCACGCGATGATCGTTCATGCCGATGATCACGAGCACCGCAGGGTAGCGTACGCCATCGACTACATGCTGGTAGCCGCTCATCTCAAGCAGCGCACGGCGCTCCATAGGATCGGCTAGCGAGCCGAACTCCGTGGTGTTGCTCAGCCCACCCTCGCTCTGCTCGAACCTGACCATGTCGACCATCGGCGCTTCCATGACCGCGCCGGCAAACAGCTCCGGCCGCTCCGTGATTGCCCGGCTGATCATGATTCCGCCCGCACTCGCACCCCACCCGGTGACACGTCCCGGGCCGGTCCAGCCCCCGGCTTCCAGCGCCTCGACACCGGCAATGAAGTCCCGCCACGTGTTTGGCTTGTTCTGTTTCCAACCGGCCAGATGCCAGGGCTCGCCGAATTCACCGCCGCCACGCGCATGAACCGTGGCCAGCAGCCCGCCGCGATCGAGAAAAGGAAATGTCCACGGCATGAAGTACGCGTCAAGTACCCCGCCGTAGGCGCCATATCCCGTCACCAGGGCAGGTGCAGTCCCATCACGGCGCAGGTCGCGCCGATGCACCAGCGACATCGGCACAAGGGTGCCATCCGTGGATCGCGCCATGATCTGCTCCGACATATAGGCGCTGGTGTCGTAGGTGAGCGGCTTGCCAATGGTGACCGGAGCTGCCCGGAGCGACCTGTCGACCTGATAGGCCTGCGGAGGTTTCGCCCAGCCCTCGAAAACGCAGATCTCGCCGTTCCGCCGCGGATCCGCAGTCGCCCCTACCTGGGACCCATCGAACGGCACCTGAACCGGATCGGCGCGTCCGGTTGCCGGATCGTAGCGAACGATATGGTACGAACCGGCAC
This sequence comes from Lichenicola cladoniae, assembly GCF_013201075.1. NCBI lineage: Bacteria > Pseudomonadati > Pseudomonadota > Alphaproteobacteria > Acetobacterales > Acetobacteraceae > Lichenicola > Lichenicola cladoniae. The sequence continues at coordinate 211,771 of NZ_CP053711.1, forward strand.
GATCGTAGGCGAGGTAGATGCCATCGCGGGCGACGGTCATTGTCTGCAGCAGCCCGTCACCCTGCGGTAACACGGGGGCAAAGCGACCACCTGCCTGGCGAAGATCGATGCTCACAAGCTGCGAAAGCGGCGCGTTCCTGAAGCTGATGAAGTAGGCCCGGCCATCGACGACCGCTGGTCGGCCGCTCAGGTCCGAAGTCTGAACCAGCTTCTCGTCGGTGCCGGCCAGATGCACCCAGTGCGGGCCTCCGGGCCGTGAGAGCGATACGACAGGTGCGACCCACCACGCCCCTTCACGGGATACCCCGCTGTTCACGGCGATGAAGGCCCAGGGCGAACCGGCAGGGATCATGACCAACGGAAAGCTCGAGGGCCCGACCTCATCATGATCGTGATCGATCGAAAACACGGGCTGGTCCACAGCAGGGTCTGTTCAAATGACATGGCGATAGATCGTCTGGTGCTCGAAGCGCTCCGCCGCTGTCATCCCGGCAAAGGGTCGTTGCAGCCGGTCATAATAGAACGAGGTTCCGTCCGGGTCCCATTCCGGAACGGCAAATCGGGCGCGGTCGATGACGTCCGGCAGTAGGCTCTGCGAGGATACCTTCAGGACCCGCAGAACGGCTTCCTCCGAGCCATGATTGGTCAGGGCAACAGCAACGAAACGTCCGTCCGGTGACGGCGTATAGGTCTGGATCGAGGCGCCCGCCTGGCCAGATGTCCTGACGGGATTGAGCAGCAGGGTCTCCGGGCCATTCGGCAACGGCCTGGAAAACAGCACGAACGGGCCGTCATCCGTCAAACGCCGTTCGTAGAACAGGGTGTCGCCGACCCTGGTTGAAAAGATCCCGCCAAGGCCATGACCATGGCCGCTCAGTCTGGCAACCTCGGCCGCAAGCGTCGCGTAGCCGGGCTGCGCCGCCATCGCATTCCGGGTAATCCGGTTCTGTTCCTGTATCCAATCGGCGAGACGGCGACCGCCCGCATCCATCCACCCGAAACGATCCTCGGTTTCCACACTCGACGCGCGAGGGTTCGCTTCAACCGGGGCAGCAGAAGCGGCGAGCAACCAGCAAGCGTTTATTAGAGCGTAAGCGGCAAGACGCATGACGAGACTCACAGTCAACACAGATGTCCACTTATCCCATGTCTACCAACCTAAAGCGGACCGTCCGCTCCCGGCCAGACTCGCCGGTGCGAGGCAGTCGAGCAACCATGACCGCTCAAGACTTCTAGGACCGAGATCGGTGGGAAGCGGACCCACCTCCGCAGGCTCGTTGACCGTAATTCTGTCATGAGGCACTTCGTAGGCATGCCACCTGTCATATATCGCCGCCCGTTTCTGATGAGCATACCAACCAGCCTGGCCTTCCTCGGCGCTTATCGTGTGGAGGCCAGAGCGGACCCTCTTTCCGAGATTGAGGCGCGCCATGGCGGCCGCCTGGGTGTCTTCGCCATCGATACTGATACAGGACGAACCCTAACCCATCGGGCAGATGAGCGCTTCACCATGTGCAGTACTTTCAAAGGACTTCTAGCCGGGCAGATCATGTCTCGCGTCGATGCCGGGCATGAAAGCCTCGCGCGCCTCGTCCACTTCAACGCCCATGACTTGTCAACTGCAGGATACCCCGACTTTCTCTGTCCCGTAACGGCCGCGCATGTCAGCCAGGGGGCATTAACGGTAGCAACTTTATGTCAGGCAAGTGTGGCGGTAAGCGACAATCTTGCTGCCATTCTTTTAATGCAAAGCGTTGGTGGACCGCCTGGATTTAATCGGTTTCTTCGTAGTCTTGGTGATGGGATCACACGCTCAGACCGGTATGAACCAGGGTCCAATTCCTATGACGGCCTCCTCGACACCACGACGCCACGAGCGATCATAGGCTCGGCCCGGAAGCTTTTGCTCGGAGACGTCCTCAAGCCCTCATCTCGCGAACTCCTGACGAGTTGGATGATCGACTCCACGCCCGGTCTTAGACGGCTTCGCGCCAGCTTCCCGCCGAACTGGGTGACAGGGGATAAGGCTGGAACCTACGGTCCCGACGAGACAAATGATTATGCAATCACTTGGCCGCCTGGGCGTAGACCCGTCCTCATTGCGGCCTACTACAATGCGCCCGGAATGGATCTCGACCTGCGAGAAGCTGTGCTGCGGGAGGTCGGGACAGTTGTCGCGGCTCTCGTCGGAGAGTCGTCGGTGACACCACCGGCGTCTCTTTATAGTCGAACATAGCGCTAGCCAGATAGCCCGTTATGCGGGTAGCAGGATCCAAGACATCGCATCAGCATGGTGATTTGAATGTCCGGTCCTTCCGTGAAAGCGGACCTTCCGCTTCCGGCCAAGCCTCGCATTCGAGACCGGCACGCAACCTTCATCGGTCAGATTTTTATGACCGGGTTTGATCGAAAGTGGGTCCTCGTTCAGGATTGTATTAATACTCGCTATCAATTCCTTCCATACCCAAGCTGCGGTCTAGCCACCTCAGGTTTCCGGAATTTGAATGCTTGTTCTCGCCACTTCATGTACCA